>JAUHYN010000015.1 GCA_030426505.1 bacterium
GAACGAAGTGGAACCAGGCCCAGATCGCCGAAGGCATCCGCGCGACGAAACACGCGCTGCGCCTCGGCGTCGCCGGCCCCTACGCGCTCCAGGCCGCGATCGCCGCCGTCCACGCCGAGGCGAAGACCCCCGCCGAGACCGACTGGCCGCAGATCGTCGCGCTCTACGATCACCTGCACGGGCGGGCCCCGACCGCCGTCGTCGCCCTCAACCGCGCCGTCGCGATCGCGATGCGCGACGGCCCCGAGGCGGGCCTCGAAGCCCTCGACGCGCTCGGCGCCGAGCTCGACGATTACCACCTCTTCCACGCGGCGCGCGCGGATCTACTGAGAAGAATGCGACGGAACGGGGAAGCGGCGGAGGCGTACACGCGCGCGCTCGCGGCGCCGTGCAACGAGGCGGAGCGGAGGTTCTTGGAGCGGAGGAGGGCGGAGGTGAAGGCCGCGGGGTGACGCGGCCGTCTTCAGCAGCTTGCTAAGTCCTCTGCGTCACGATCCCGCGCTGCTCGTCCACGACGATCTGCCGCGCGTACTCCGAGTTCTCGAATCGGATCACGTCCGGCGACGCGAGCTTCAGCCCCGCGGCCTCGAAGAACGGGCGCGGGTCGGGCAGCGAGATCTCGCCCTCGGCGATCTGCCGGCACAGGCGCCCGGACAAGCCGATCTGCGTCACGACCATCTCGCCGTTGCGGACCTCGGCGTGGATGTGGCCGTGCCACACCGCCGGCCAGCCGCGGCCGAGCGAGCCGGTGGTGAGGATGCTGCCGCCCATGCCCCAGTTGTCGGCGTGGTTGCTCCGGCGCGGGGCGCGGAGCGCGTGGATGCCGCCCGAGAAGTCGATGAGGAAGTTGCTCGCGAACGGACCGGTCGAGTGCCACGCGAGGTGATCGCTGTGCGCGGCCTCGTCGTAGACCTCCGTGATGCGGCCCTTCCAGTTCGCGGTGCTCGGCTCGAGCTCGATCGCGTCGCCGCGGCGCGAGAAGACGTTGTGCTCCACGTTGCCCGAGATGAACGGCTTCAACGACTCGGCGTGCAAGAGGGTCGCGCGCGGGTCGAGGCCGTCGAGCTTGCCCTGCTGGTCGCTCAGCAACATCAGCTCCGACATCTCGTGACCCTGAGGGTAGCGCTGGTAGCGGCCCTTGAGCGTGATGTGCCCGTGGTCGACCGCGAGCTCGCGCGCTTCGATCTCACGGCAGTCGTACGACTGCGCGATGCCCGCGCCGATCGTCTTCGCGAGGTGCGCCTGCACCTTCGGATCGATCTTCTGCATGTGCGCCGGGAGGTCGACGCGGTGGTTCGTCTGCTGTGCGACGCTGTTCGCCACGAGCTGCGGTAGCGAGAGCCCCTGCTCGATGATGATCTTCTGCGCCTGCGCGATGATCGGCTTCTCCTGCTCCAACTGCTGCAAGCGCGCCGGGATGATCTCGTCCGTCAGGAACGTGATCGACTGCGCGTGCTCGGCGCACCACGCCTGCACCTCGCGGTCGTTCGTCGGGTCCGCCGCCTGCGCCCGGAAGAAGCCGACCAACTCCCGCAGCTCACCGCGCGACAGCGTCTCGCCCGCCTCGCGCAACACCGACTTCCCCTCGTCGAGGGTGACCTGAGCCCCGGCCGCGCTGTTCGGCGCGATGACCTGGGCGATTCGATTACGGACGTCCGAAGCCGACATTGATGTGTGTATCGGTGGGATAAGGGGCGTGGTTGCTTCCAAGTGCGCGTTTTGCCCATTCTCGGGGCGTGGCGGAGCCCGTCGACATCGCGGAGCGCCTCGGCGCCCTCCTCACCAAGAGCGAACCGGAGCCGTACGCCTTCACGCCCGAGGCCCTCGCCGAGGCGAGCGCGATCCTCGAAGCGGCCAAGGCGCGCCCGGACTTCGACGAGACGATGCGGGACGTCTTTCGTTTCGCGCACTTCCTCGCGACGAATCGCGGCGCCCACCAGGCCGGCCGGGCCCTGTTGGAGGTCGCGCTGAGGTTCGAGCGCGTCGAACAGGTGTTCGCGCCGCCGCCGGGCGCCCGGGTGGATGACGCGACGTGGCGAAGGCTCCTCGGCTCCAGCGAGGACAAGCGGCCGGTCGGCGACAAGAAGGCCCCGGGCGGCAAGAAGCCTTGGGAGGTCCTCGGCTCGTGATCGTCCTGCTCGCGGCGCTCGTCGGCGCCACGCCCGCGCCCGTCACCGAGGTCTACACCGTCGATCTCGGGCGCGCGATCCTCGCCACGCCCGCCGGCAAGTCGATCTCCGCCGAGCTGTCGAAGCTCCACCGCGCGGAGGAGGCCGAGATCCGAAAGGCCGAGGACGCCCTCGCGTCGCGCCGCGACCGGATCGCACCGAAGGACTACGCCGCCGAGGTCGAGCGCCTTCAGCAGCGGATCGCGGGGGCCGAGAAGCGCCTCGGCGCCAAACAGGACGAGCTCCTCGCGCCGCAGCTCGAGCGGATGCGCGCGTTCCTGAAGCTCGGGGAGAAGCGCGCGAAGGGCGAGATCCGGATCGTCGCCAAGACCGACGCGCCGTTCGTCGCGCCGCCGAAGCCGTGCGATGCGACCGCGTGGCTCACCGAGGCCGCGAAAGCGGGGGCGGTGAAGGCGCCGCCGAAGCGCAGCCCGGCGTGCCGCTTCTCGCACTTCCTCTACGTCGACTTCGACGAGGTGCTGAAGCAGACGCGCGACGCGAAGGGGGCGATGGCCGAGCTCGACGCCACCAAGGAGAAGTACCAGTCCGAACTCGACCTCTGGCAGAAGCAGCTCGCCGAGCTCGACGCGAAGGCGAACGAGACCGGCGATCCGAAGTGGCGCCGCGAGCACACGCGGCTCGCGCGCGAGGTCGAGGAGAAGTACGGGCGCCTCCAACAACAGCTCGCGGAGAAGGAACTGAAGGCTCAGTCGCGGCTGTATGGCGAGATCGAAGCGACGCTCGTACGCATCGCGGCGCAGGTGAAGGGCATCGCGTTCGTCGAGCGGTTGAGTGGATCCACCCTCTCTCTCGAGCCGCGGTGCGAAGTCTCCGAGTGGGTCGCGGGGCTCGTCGACGAACACGCGACCGTCGCCGATCTGAAGGCGGCGTGTCCCGCGTTGGCGGCGGCGCGCGGGCGGTAGCGCGACGCGCGGATCGATGTTACCCGAGCGGTTCGGGAGCGGACCGCGAGCTTGTCGATTCGTAGCGCAGGCGCCGTCGTCGTGGCGATCGCGACGGTCCTCTCCACCGCGCGCGCCGACGCCCAGGACGCCGCGTCGGACGCCGCAGCGCGTGCGACGCTGACCCGCAGCCTGAGGAGCGCCGCGTTCCTCGGCGCCGAGCTCGACACCCGCTACAAGCGCGCGGTCTACGCGGAGGACGCCGAGCCGGGGCCGTCTGGGCAGAGCACGCTGCGCGCTTCGGTGTACGGGAGCGGCGACGTCGGGCCGCTCGGCCTGTACCTCGGGCTCGGCACGGTCGCGCGCCCGTTCTCGAACGATCCCACGCTGGGCGATCCGTTCCGCGATCCGTACGACGACTTCACGTTCTCGCGGAGCGTCCGGCTGTTCTCCGCGTACGTCGAGTACGTCGGCAAGGACGAGGACGAGCGGAAGACGTGGTCGGTGCGCGCGGGGCGCCTCACGGATCTCGATCGCACCGCGCGCCTGTTGATGTTCGACGGCGCGCGCCTCGGCCTGAACACCGGCCCCGCCGAGTGGACCGTGTACGGCGGTCGCCGCGCGGTGCTCGACGGCAACTTCGCGGACGGCGCGACCGACGCGCTCGCCTGGCTGGTCGCGGGGGCCGGGCTGAAGCTCGAGCTCGGCGCGTTGAACCTCGAAGCCGCGTACAAGCTCGAGTCGCTCCACCGCGCGATCGTGCGCGGCGGCGTCGCGGCGAACGACTGGCTCTTCCTCGATCTCTCCGCCGAGGCGCGCATCGGCGGACGCGACGTCCTCGACGCGTACGACGCCGCCTACGGCCTCGACCGCGACGACCTCGGCCTCGCGTTGATCCTCCGCCACGACGGCTCCGCGGTCGGCCGGACCGTCCTCGTCGACTGGCGAATGCAAGTGCAGCTCGGACGCGACCCCGTCACGTTCGGGCGCGGCGGCCTCGGCCCGGACGCCGACGACGTCCGCGCGGCGATGGGTGTGCCTCTGTCCTCCGCGCTGCTCGACCGCATCTTCCTCGGTCCGCAGACCGCACACGTGCTCGGCGACGTCGAAGCGCGGTGGTGGCCGACGACGCTCGTCGCGCTCGCGGTGGGCGGGTTCGTGCGGCAACCGCTCTCCGCGGACGACAAGACCAGCATGCGCCCCGCGATCGTGGAGGTGTACGGCGGACCCGAGCTCCGCGTCACGGAGCAGATCCGTGTCGGTGCGGAAGCGCGCTTCGCGTTCGAAGATCCCGGTGAGCCGGGGCGCATCTTCTCGGTCGTCGGCGACGGCGAACGCCAGCGCGGCGCCGTGCGCGTCTACGCGGAGGTGCCGCTCGAGATCACCGACGGGTGGCGCCTCGCGATTCGACCGGAGGGCGAGGCGTCGGTCTTCTCCACCCGCGGGCCGCTCAGCGAGACGAAGAACCAACGGGCGTACTTCGGCGGGCTCGCGGCCGCGCTCTCGTACCACACGGACTTCTGGGTACTCGCGCGCTACGGCGGCGGCACGTTCCCGAGCTTCTTCGCGGACGGGCTGTCGTTCGCGCACGACCTCCAGCTCACGGTGGGAGGGCGGTACTGATGCGCGCGCTCGTGATCGCGTTGCTCGTCGCGCTCCCGAGCGTCGCGTCCGCACAGGCGCTGACGGTGAAGTGTACCGGGCAGACGTACGACGCGATCGCGCAGGAGCGGTACGGCGAGCCGCGGCTCGGGAAGCTGCTCGCGATCTTCAACCGCACGCCGGACCAGGCGACGTGTCGCGAGGGGCGCTTCGTCCGTGTCATCCGGACGGTGCGTCACGAGGTCCGGCTCGGCCAGACCCTCGGCGCGATCGTCTCGCGGTTCTACCGCGCGGCGGGCGCCGAGGCGTACCTGCGCGCGAAGCTCGGCTACCCCGAGGGCACCGAGCCGCCGACGGGGACGATCCTCGAGCTCCCGGTGGAGATCGCGATCCCGGTCGGCGCGCGGCCCGCGCGGGATCTCGCGGCGGTGTTCGGGCTCCCGTCGATCGACGTCATCCGTCGCTTCAATGGATTGCGCGCGAAGGACCGCCTGCCGAAGGGCTCGATCTACGTGCCGCTCGAGCTCGAGCCCACGATGGCGCCGCCGCCTCCTCCGCCTCCGCCGCCCGCCGAGGCCAAGGTCGCGCCGCCGACGACGAAGGACGCGCCGCCGCCCGCGAGCGCCGACGCCCGCGCGATCCCGAACCCGTACCCGGCGCGCTTCGATCGCTTCCTCCACGCGAAGCACGCCGCGGTGACGGAGCTCGTCGGCTGCGGGGGGTGCCACGTCTCGGATCCCGCCGAGCCGACCCAGTACCTCCCGATCGACACCAAGACCTGCGAGCGGTGCCACGCCGGGTTCGAGGCGACGCCGCCCGCGCAGCGCACCGAGCGCCTCGCGCTCACCTTCAGCCACGACGCCCACTTGAAGGAGGGGAGCGCGGCGCAGGAGGAGTACGAGATCGGGTGCCGGCGCTGTCACGAGGGCGTCTTCACCGGCGAGACGCCGGCCGCGACCCCGGGCCACGCCGTCTGCGTGAAGTGCCACAACCCGAGCGAGGTCGCGCCCGCGGTCGCGGACAAGTGCAGCGGGTGCCACGCCGTGCGGGAGTCGACCGATCGCCTCCAGCTCGCGCGCTCACTGCTCGCCGAACACTTCGCGCAGGGACCGCGCGGCACGGACATCCGCTTCGCGCATGCGCCGCACCTGCCGGACGAGCCGAAGCCCGAGTACGAGGACGTCGCATGCGGGCAGTGCCACGCCGCGGTGAAGGCTTCGGCGGATCTCGAGATGGTCGAGCCGATGCGCATGGCCGACTGCCTCGAGTGCCACGCGGGGCTGGAGCGCGAGATGGTCGCGAAGACCGAGCGCCTCGATCGCTGCGCCGTCTGTCACGTCGTGACGCGCGAGACGACTTCACCGTTCCTCGCGTCGCAGCTCGATCGCGGCCTCGCGCACTCGCCGACGTTCCGCCGTCGTCACGATCGCGCCGCCGCCGCGGACGACGGTGACTGCGCGACTTGCCACGTCGAGCTCTCGGGGGGCGTGGGCGCGGACTGTCAGCGCTGCCACGAGCGCGTGCGCCCGAAGGACCACACCGTGCGTTGGCGCGAAGAGCCGCACGGGCGCGCGGCGGTGCGCGATCCGGAGCGCTGCACCACGTGCCACCAGCGCGATCGTTGCGCCGACTGCCACGCGGTGCCGCCGCGCGATCACTTCCCGCGCGAGTTCTTCCGCACGCGTCACGGCGCCTCCGCGCAGCGGAGCATTCGGCGCTGCCAGACGTGTCACATTCCGCAGGTCGACTGCGCGCGGTGCCACGACGTCCTGGGCATCTGATTCGCGCTCAGGCGTTGCGGCCGAGCTCGTACTGGAGCGCCTCGTAGGCGTCCTTGGTGTCGACGACGACCTCCTCGGGCTCCCCGGCACCGATCTTCTCGAGCATCCCGACGAGCGCGGCTTCGCGGTCGGCGTCGAGATCCTCTTCGAGGACGAGGTGCGCGATCAGGTCCGCGCACGCGAGCGTGTGCGTGAGCTCCTCCGCGAACGGCGGGACGAGGATGACGAGGTCGGCGCCGCCCTCTTCGGGGAGGTGGTGGTGGAGCAGGGCGTGGACGAGCGGTTGGCTGAAGCCCCAGCGCTCCGCGACCAAGCCCGAGAAGCCGGCGTGGAGTTTGTCGACGAGGTAGTCGAGCGTCGTCGGACGGACGCGGCTCTGCCCGCGCGAGTCGCGGTACTGGTTCGACGCGACCGACAGCATGAACACGCGACCGAGGTCGTGGAGGAGGCCGCCGAGGAACGCGTCGTTCTCGACTTCGGCGTTCGGCGCGATGAGCTTCGCGGCGACACCGGCGGCGAGCGCGTGCCGGTGGAGGCGGTCCGCGGCGGCGGCGTCGTCGGCGACGCGGAACATCTTGGCCTTCGAGACGATCGCGAGGACGAGCGAGGTCGCCTGCTTCATCCCCACGCGCACCACGGAGTCCTCGACGGTGTTCGTGCGCTCGGCGCGACGGTACAGCGGTGAGTTGGCGACCGAGACGAACCGGGTCGAGAGCGCCGGGTCGTGTTTGATGGCGCGGGCGAGCTCGCGGGCGTCGCAGTCCGGGTTCGCGAGGACCCGTTGGATTCGGATCACGTCCTCGGGCATCGCGGGCAGCTCGACGCCCTCGTTCTTCACGGCGCGGATGAGCGTCGAGACGAAGAGGCGATCGTTCGGATCGCTGATCGTGGCGGCCGCGGCGAAGAGGTCGCGCGCGACCTGCTCGGCGGCTTCACCCGCGAACGCCATCGGGGGCAGCGCGGCCGCGCGAACGGGGCGCGCGGGCTCGGCGGCCCGGCTCTGGCGCGGCGGGAGCACGACCGGCTCCCGGGCGAGGACCTCGTCGAGCGCCGTCGAGTCGCTCTTTCGGAACCAATCGAAGAAACCCATGAACCCTTAGTTCGGGCGGAGCGTTCGGGCGCGTGAGGCTTCGTCTCGAATCGGTGCATGTCCCCCCGGGGATGCGCTAGGATGCCCTCGATCATGACCGTCGCCGGCCAGGGCCGATCGGGTGAGGCGCTCGAATCGGTCGCCTCGGCGCTGGAGCGCGGCCCGCTCCCGCTGTCGCAGGCGGTGAAGGTCGTGGACCGCGTCTGCGAGATCCTGAGCGGCATCCACGGGTCCGGTCAGGTCCACGGCGCGATTCACCCGGGGGCGGTCCGGTTCCACCACCTCGGCGGCGACCTCACGGTCGTGCTGGACCCTTGCGAGGCGCCGCCGGCCGCGTACACCTCACCCGAGGTCGCGCGGGGCGGCGTGGCGACGGCGCGGTCCGACGTCTACGCGATCGGATTGGTCCTGCACGAGGCCATCACGGGTTCGCCAGTGTTCGCGGCGGGGAGCGACGAGGAGCTGCTCCGCCTCCAGCGTGAGGTCGAGGCGCCGTCGCTCCTGGACACGCAGCTGCAGGACGTCCCGGTCGAACTCGACGCCCTCGTCCAGAAGATGCTCTCGAAGGCGCCCGGTCGGCGCCCGAAGACGGTGGACGCGGTGCGGGCCACGCTCCAGAACCTCGAGCTCGACTCCACGATCATGGGCGTGCGGCTCTCCGAGATGAAGGAGGTCGCCAAGCAGCTCGGCGCGGTGCCGGTCGAGCCGGCGGAGGGCGAGGCCCCCACGCGCGTGCAAGAGGCGCCGACCCTCACCGACGAGGGCGCGGAAGACCACGGGGACCGGCCGGTGATCTCGACCTTCGGCGCGCTCCCCGACGCCGACGTCGATCCGTTCGCGGACACCTTCATCCGTGATCGCTCCGCGCTCGGTCTCGACGACGAGGACACGCAGATGACGCTCCCGCCCGTGCGCCGGCCGACGGGCCTCGAGCCGAGCGTGATCCCGTCCGGCGCGGACCCGGCGGAGACGTCGCGGCCCGTCCCCACGACGATCCCGATGCCCGCGCTCGAAGAACCGAAGCCGGTGGCCACGTGGATCTCGGTGCTCGTGGGGGTCGGCGTGTTCGTCGTGACCTTGGTCGTGATCCTCTGGGCCGCCGGGTAGAGTTCACTTCCACGCGCGCTTCAGCGCGGCGCGGGCCTCGTCGTCGCGCATCGAGAAGTCCGACTGGAAGAACGCGCCGGTCGGGAGCCACTTCCACCAGAACAAGCCGCGCACGTGCGGCGCGCGCGCGATGCGCTCCATCGCGGTCTCCATCAACATCGTGCGGATCGCGACCGCCGCGGTGCTCCCGTCGGTCGCCGGCTTCCAGGGCTCACGGGCCGCGTCCACGCTGCGCGCGTAGCCGAGCTCCGTGAACACGATCGGCCTCTCGGCGCGACTCGACAAGCCCTCGAGATCCATCAAGTGCTGATCCCACGCGGCCTCGATCGCCTTCTTCGTCGGGTGCGCCTCGCCCACCGGGAAGTAGGCCTGCACGCCGATGAGATCGACGGCGTCCCAAAACTTCACGTCGCGGTACTCGTCCCAGTTCGCGGCGTACGTGATCTGACCGCGGTACACCTCGCGCACGGCCGCGATGATGCGGCGCCACTCGGCCTCGAAGCGGATCGTCTGCTTGTACTCGACGCCGACCGAGAACAACGGGAGGTCGTGCTTCTGCGCGAAGCGCGCCTGGTCGACGATCCACGCGCGGTAGTCCGAGAAGAAGCGCTTCCAGGCTTCGTCGCTGTCGAACGTGATCGCGCCGCGCCACTCGAACGAGCCCCAGTACGCGAGGTGCGGCTTCCAGAAGAGCTTCATCTTCTGGTCCGCGGCGATCTTCACCGCGCGGCCGAGGTAGCCGGTCTCCTCCGCGGGCGTCCACGTGATCGAGCCGTTCGTCCGCACGCGCGCGTAGGGGTGGATCGCGACCCAGTCCACGCCGTACGTCGCGAGCTCTTCGAGGCTCGACTTCATCGGCGGCGCGCCCCACACCCGACCGTAGCCGGGGCACGAGACCGTCATGCCCTTCATGAACGGCCGCGCTTGATTCGCGTCGGCGGCGGGGACGAACGCGAGCAGCGCCGCGAGCGCGAGGAGGGTGACGGTCACCGCGCGACGGACCGCCGCGAAGACGCGCTCGACTGGTGCGTCGGCGGGCACATGGAGGAAGCCGGTCGGCACCGACGCGGGGAGGCGGTGCAGCGACGTGAACATCGTCTGGTTGCAGAGGTACGTCCCGGCGTCGTCGCTGATGCGCGTGGCGTGATCGTCCTCGACGAGCGCCGCGTGGATCGCGTCGACCGGGAGCCGCGAAGTGAGTCGGTCGGGCGCGCCGTCGATGACCGGCTGATCCTCGACCACGCGTCCGGCGTTGTCCGGGATGCGGAACTTGCGTCGGTTCACGGCGGTGCGCTCCACGCAGAACACGTCGCGGTCCGCGATGCCCACGTGGATCACGGCGGCGGGGGCGCTCGCGTAGATGCGTTCGAGGTGCGGGCCCACGCCGTCGGTGTCGACGGGGAGCACCGCGCGTTCGATCGTGTGTCCGTCGAGCGCCGCGGGGAGGCGCTGGACGGCGAGGCCCGATCGGTTCTCGAACGCGCCGTCGAAGGGCTCGAAGCCCGTGACCCAGACGGTCGACACGCCCCGGATTCTACTCCACCGCGGTCGTGCTCGTCCTCAGATCGCGGATCGTGTCGCCCTTCAACACCACGCGCCCGTCCACCTGCTCGACGCCGCCCACCGGGTGCTCGGGGCCGTCGAGGCTCTCGAAGAACAGCGGCAGCCCCTCGGCGAATCCGAAGGGCACTTCGCGCGGGTCCTGGCGTTGGTGGTGGATGTGCAGGTGCGGCTCCGAGGTCCGCCCCGAGTTGCCGCAGCGCGCGATGGGTTGGCCGGCGACGACGTGTTCGCCGACCTTCACCTTCAGCGAGCCCGGCGCGAGGTGGGCGAGGAGGAGGTACGTGCTCGTCGACAGGCGAATCGCGATGTGGTTCCCGGCGAGGGCCTCGTCGACGACTTCGCCCGGGGGGTGATCGGGTTCGCCGTCGTGCGCGACGACGATCTCACCGTCGGCCGGCGCGAGGATCTCGGTGCCGTAGCACCCGTAGTCCTCGAGCGCGCCGCCCTTCATTCCGGCCGGCTCGATCACGAGGTCGTACGCGAAGCGCTGGTCGGGGTAGAGCGTGTGGTAGTTCGTCTCGACGTCGTCGCCGCCCCAGTAGACACGCATCGTCTCCCGGCTCGGGACGCGGATGTGCGCGGCGGGCTCGTCGTCGAGCGACGCGGGGTACTTCACGGGAAAGACGCCGGCGCTCCACAGCGCGGGCACCATCACGAATCCACCGAGCACCCAGGTCACGACCATCGGGCGCGAGATGCGTCGGCGGAGGAGCGCGTAGATCGCGACACACATCGCGACGAAGAACGCGAGGCCCGGCGTCACCTGGGTGATGAACAGCCACCCGAGCACGCGGGCCATGCCGCCCATGATCACGAGGCTCCACAGCGTGAGGAACGAGACCATCACCACGGACGGCATCCACCGCACGAAGAGCCAGACGAGCGCGACCGCGGAGGGGTGTTGCTGCTCCTCTTCCGCCGCCTCGGACATCTGTGGGCCCATACGCCCATCGCGCGGAGGCGCGCAACCGAATCGCGCCGCGGGGCGCCCTCGGATCGGCCGCTGGATGCGGTATGTTCCGTCCCGATGACGCGCACGCTCACGGGTACGGCGCTGCTGCTGGTCGCGTTGGGAGCGGCCTCGACGGCGCGCGCCGAGTCGACCTCGCTCGCGATCACCTACTTCACGAACAACACCGGGGACGCGGCGTTCGACCCGCTCGGCCGCGGCCTCGCGGACATGCTGATCACGGACCTGTCGCACGTGGAGACGATCCAGGTGGTGGAGCGGCAGCGGTTGAACGAGGTGTTGTCGGAGATCGAGTTGGGGGCTTCGAAGTTCATCGATCCGAAGACCGCGGCGAAGATGGGGAAGGGGCTCGGCGCGCGTTACATCGTGACCGGCGCGTTCATCTCGATCGATCCGGCGCTCAGGATCGACGGGCGCGTGGTCGAGGTGTCGACGAGCAAGGTCGTCTTCAGCACCAAGGTGGAGGGGAAGAAGAACGAGCTCTTCCTGTTGGAGAAGGAGCTCGCGACGGCGTTGCTCCAGGGCATCGGGGTGAAGGCGTCGCCGCGGCAGGCCGCGAAGATGGGGCGCGTCGCGACCGAGTCTTTCGACGCGTTCAAGGAGTGGTCGAGTGGCCTCGCCGCGTTGGACCGCGGCGACATCGAGGCCGCGAAGCGCGCGCTCGAGGCCGCGCTCGCCGCGGACGAGCGCTTCGACGCCGCGAAGAAGCTGCTCGCGGGCATTCGCTCGGACATCGGTCGCATCACGGAGCGGCGACGCGAGGTGGAGGAGAAGAACGTCGGGCGCTTGCTCGAACGCATCGACGCGATCGCGGAGGCGAAGGGGCCCTACGACGAGCTCGGGCCGGCGCTGATGACGTTGTTCGGCAACCTCCCGGCGGGCGCGCGCAACCTGAAGCGCGCGGCGACGAAGGTCATCGAGCTGAAGCTCCCCGAGTCGGTGCGGACACAGATCGGCGCGTCGGGGGAGCCGCTCAACGCGCTCGCGCTCGCGAGTTACGTCAACGCGAGCGTCCAGCTGCGCGCGCACAGCGACGTAGTCAGCTACGGGCGCGAGTTCATGAAGCGGTACCCGAGCTCGATCTACTTCCAGAGCACGCGCATGAGTGTGAACAGCTCGCTGTCGGAGCTCGAGAAGCGGGAGAAGGGCCGCCGCGAGGTGAAGCGACTGATGGCGGAGGCCGACATGGAGCGCGCGGAGCAGCTCTGCCGGCGACACCTCCGGCCGAAGCTCAAGGTCGCGGCGTGTCGAAAGTTCCTGGAGCGCGCGAAGGGGACGGAGGAGGAGGACGACGCCGTGCGCTCGCTGACTTCGGCGATGCGGGATGTCCGCTCGAAGGCGGAGCTCGAGGCGATCGTCGAGGAGCTCGGCGCGACGAAGGACGGCGCGGTCGCCCGCGAGCGCGCCGAGCGCGAGGTGAAGTCGTTCGAGCGGAAACTCGAGCGCGCCGCGAAGGAGATCCACGAGCCCCTCGAGGCGACGTGCTTCGACGATCTCGACGCCGCGCGCGCCGAGCGGGCCTGCAAGGCGCTGCTCGCTTCGGACGCGGACGATCGCATCAAGAAGCGCGCGGAGCGCGAGATGAAGAGCACGCGATCCGAGCCTCGCGATCCGGAGCGCGCCAAGAAGCGCTTCGACACGCGCCTCGAGCGCGCGTACCGGAACGCGGCGAAGGCGCTGTTCGAGGTCGGGCGCGACGCCGAGGCGATCGCGTTGCTCGACGAGGGGCTCGGTCGGCTGCCGAAGGCGGAGGACCTCCACGAGCTGTCGCTCGATTGGGCGATGCACGCAGGCGACGTGAAGCGCGCCGAGCGCGCGTTGGCGCGGTGGAAGGCGTCGGGCCTGAAGGTCGACGCGCGGACGGACAAACAGGTCCGCGATTTGGCGTCGCGTTTGGTCGAGGCGAAGGACGTGGAGCCGCTGGTGTTGCAGGGCCTCGCGGGGGCGTTGGCGCGCGTGGGACAGGCGGACAAGGCCGCGGCGACGTACCTCGAGATTGCGAAGAAGCACCCGGACACGGAGTTCGTCCCGCACCGCCGCGCGTGGATGTTGGCGGGGACGGAGCTCGCGAACGCTGGCGCGATCGACGACGCGCGCGCGGCGTACCAGAGGGTCCTCGAGTCGTGGCCGGGGACGCAGGAGGCCGAGACCGCCCGGACGCTGCTGACGATCCTCCCCGACTGACCGCGGTCGCGGTCGTCAGAACGTGCCGCCGAGGAAGACGGAGCCGCCGCCGTCCTCGTTGGGGAGCACGCCGATGGCGACGTTCGGTCCGTCCGGGACGTCCCAGTCGCGCGAGGCGTAGGTCGCGAGGCCGAGGCCGCCGAGGGTGCCGAGGATGGCGGCGCTGAAGAAGGCGACGCCGTTGCCGACCTCGCCCTCGGCGAGGACGACGGTGCCCATGCCGAGGAGCCCGCCGACGAGTCCGCCGGCGTCGATGAGCAGGACGCGGCCGCGCGTCATCGGCGCGACGTTCGCGTAGTTCAGGTACAGGCCGATCGCGAGCGCGATGTCCGACGTGACGAGGAGCGACGCCCACAGCGCCTTGCCGTCCGCCTCGAACTCGAAGACGCCGTGGGTGTAGAGGGTGAGCGCGCCGGCCCACATGCCGAAGCTCGTGGCGCGGGAGACATCGCCGCCGCGCGGGTCGCGCGCGTTCCCGATCATGACGCCGGAGACGACGCCCACCGCTTGTCCCGCGAGCATCAGTCCGAAGACGCCCTGCGGCTCGAAGTCGAGCGCGAGGGCGAGCGACAATCCATTGAAGAGACCCCAGCCCGACGCCGCGTTGATCGTCTGCGCGCGCCCGGGGGTGATGCCGTTGCGCGTCCCGTAGAGCGAGGCGCCGAGTCCGGCGCCCCCGCCGAGGGCGAGGAGGCCGACGACGACGCGCGCGTCGCTGCACTCGGCGGCGCCGCACATCAGGCCGCCGGCGGTGATGCCGTAGAGGGTTTGGAAGGTGGCGAGCTCGGCGCGGGCGAGGGGCGACGGCTCCTCCGGCGCGAACGGGTCCTTGGGGCCGGTGGGCGGCGGGGGGACCGCGGGCCGGGGCGGGGCCTTCGGAGGTTCGGGCGGGAGGACCGCGAGAACCTCGGCGGCGAGGTCGGTCGCGGGGTGCTGGCCGAACTCGTCGACGACCGACTGGAGGATGCGGCGGCCGCGCGGGTGGTCGCCGGCGACGATGGCGAGGAACGCGTCGTGGTAGCGCTCCCACGCGGGGTCGACCGGATCCTCGGCGGCGGGCGTCGGCGCGGCGGTGGTCCCGGTCTCAGTGGTCCCGGTCTCGGTGGTCGCCGTCTCGTTGATCGACGCGGTCGAGGTGTCCTCGAGCTGGGGGAGCGAGCCCGGCTCCTGCGCGAGGGCGCCCGGGGCGGCCGCGACGGTGGCGACGAGCGCGAGCCAGGCGAGCGGACGCACGGGGGGCACGCTCGTCGAGATCGCGCCTCCGCGCAAGGTCACGCCGTAGGCCCGCGGACCCACCGCAGCGCAGCGGGGAGAATCAGGAGATCGGCGAGGAGTGCGGTCAACATCGCGGTCCCCGCGAGGAGGCCGAAGTTGCGCGTGGGGCCGAAGGACGTCACGAGCAACACGAGGAAACCGGCGCCGATCACGACGGAGCTGGTGACGATCGCCTGCCCGGTGAGGCGCGCCGCTTCGGTGAGGCCGCTCTTCTCGTACGCGAGGACGAAGTGCAGCGTGTCGTCGACCGCGATGCCGAGCGCGATGGCCGCGGTCATCGTGGTGCCGATGTCGAGTGAGATCGCGAACGCCTTCATGAGGAGGAACGTCGCGGCGACCGGGAAGAGGTTCGGGACGATCGCGACGAGGGCGGCGCGTTTGTCGCGGATCGCGAGGAGCAAGATGCCTTGCATCAGGAGGAAGGTGACGACGAGGCTCTCGGTCAGCGTCGTGAGGAGCCCGCGCTGTGCGCCGAGGAGGAGCCGGTAGCTGCCCGTTACGGTGACGTCGAGATCGCCTGCGAGCGTGTGGACGTGGGCGGCGAGGGCGTCGAGCCGGTCGGCGTCGATCGTTCGGATGGTCGCGGCGAGGCGCGCGCGGCGGCGATCGGCGGTGAGGACCTCCGCGAGCATCGGGGGGCGCTCGGCGAGGATCGTCTCCGCGGCGGCGGCGGACGGGAGCGCGTCGACGCCGCGCGCGCGGTAGGTGGCCTCGCGCAGGAGGAGGGGGAGGCCGATGACGGCTTCGACTTCGTCGTGGGCTTCGAGGTCGGCGGCGAGGCGGTCGAGGCGATCGATCTCGGCGGTGATCGGGCCGGTGCTCGTGACGACGACCTCGAGGGTGGCGAGGCCGTGCCCGGCGGCTTCGAGCGCCTCGTAGTCCGCGCGGAGCGGGTGGTCCGGATCGAAGTAGCGGATCGCGTGCGGCTCGGTCGGGAGCCCGAAGAACGCCCACGCGCCGCCGCCGATCACGAGCGCGGCGACCGCCAGGGCCGCGCCGGCGTGGCGCGTGCCCGCCTCGACCACGCGCTGTGCGAGCGCGGCGATCGGATCCGCGCGCGCCGCGCTCGGGCGCGGCCACACGAACGCCGCGAACGCGGGGACGAGGACGACGACGGTGACCACGCCGAACAGCAATCCTGCGGCGGCGGTGACGCCGAAGCGACGAATCGGGACGACCGAAGCGACGGCGAGGCTCGAGAAACCGATCGCGGTGGTGAGCAGTGCGAGCACCGCGGCGCGGCCCTTCGCCTTCACCGCCGCGCGCGCCGCGCCCATCGCGTCGCCTTCGTACGCGGCGCGGTACGCGACCACGAGGTGGAGGCCGCCCGCGAGGAGGAGCACGAACAGGAGGGGCTTCGCGATGTCGACGACGAGGTTCGTGGTGAGCCCGGTCCACGCGTACACGCGATCGCTCGCGAGCACGGTGAGGCCCACCGGGGCGAAGACGGCGATCGTCGCGCGGACGCTGCGGAGCACGACGAGGCAGACGAGGAGGCACACCACGACGAGGAGCGGGAGCGCGACCTGGGCGACGTCACGGCCGGCGCGATCGAGCGCGAGGTTCAGCAGGGGCGGGCCGGCGACGTGGACGGTGAGGCCGTCGGCCTCCGCGGCGCGGCGCGCGGCGACGAGGGCGCGATCGAGCGCTTCACGTTCGGCGGGGGGGACGACGCGCGAGAACGCGTAGACCGTCGCGTGGGGGGGATCGACGCCGAACAGATCGAGGCGGCGGGCGAGGGGGCCTTCGAGGGCGGCGAGGGCTTGGCGGCGGGCGTCCGGATCCTCGGCGAAGATCGGATCGGTGAGGACGGCGAGGGCGTCGCGGTGGATCTCGGTCGGGTCGAGCGTGGTGGTCGTCGCCGGGTCGGCGGCGAGGCGCGCGGCGATCGAGGCGGTGTGCGCGACGAGGGCGTCGAGGTCCGGGCCGCGGAGCGCGACGACGACGATCTCGTCAGTGCCGAAGTCGCGCTCGAAGGCGACGTAGGTCTCGGCGGCAGGATCCGCGTGGGCGAGGAGGGCGTCGACGGAGTTGTCGACGACGGGCGCCGGGCCGAACGCGACGATCGCGGCGAGCGCGAGCGTGACGAGGGCGGGGCCCCAGGACCACCGGGCGGAGGACATCCGGCCCGGACCGTATCAGTCACACGCCGAGCGTGTCCTCCTGTCCGAGCGTGCGGCAGGTGGGCGAAGTGGGGACGGCCTTGGTGTCCGCGTACGTGCCGAGGACGCGATCGCCGAGCTGCGTGCTGACGCCCATCCAGTAGTTCTCGTTCTTGCAGTGGTGGAGTCGGTGGTTCTTCCACATGCGGTGATAGAACGAGGTCTTCGGGACGTAGCGCGTGTGAACGAGCAGGTGGACCCACTCGTAGTGGAGCGTCATCAGCATCACGAACGCGATGCCGGTGAAGGCCTGCGGGAGATCGAAGAGCGCGGGCCACATCAGGAACGTCAGCGGGATCGACACGACGAACGAGCGGAGCGGGATGAAGAGGATGTCGAGGCGCCACGGGTCGCGGTGGTGACGGCGGTGCTTCGCGGCTACGTACGGATCGATGCGCCGGCCGAAGAGATCGAACGGCTTGAAGTGCAGGACGAAGACGTGGATGAGCCACTCCACGAACGGCCACGCGGCGAGGATGCCGAGGACGATCCAGAGGTCTTGAAGCGACCACGCGCCGAGCGTGACGCGCGCGCCGACGGTCACGGCGCTCAGCGCCATCAACAGGCGCGGGCTGGTGCCGCGCGCGAAGAACGCGAACGTGTCGCGGAGAGTGGCGGGGTTCTCGACGGCGGAGCTCATGGGGTCCCTTTCGTGGTGTCGGCCTCGAGGGCGTCGACGAGGCCGAACACTTGGTCGGCCCCCTTGGAGACGAGCGCGGAGGCGCGGCGCTCGGCGGATGCGGTGTCGCCTCGATCGATCGCGTCGGCGATCGCGCGGTAGGCGGCGAGGTCGTCCAGCTCGTCGGCGAGGACGTCGGTCATGACCTCGAAGAACTGTTGGTAGCTGCGGTTGAGCGTGTTGTAGGCGAGGCGATAGGCGACGTTCCTCGACGCCGCGACCATCGTCCCCCAGAACGTCATCGCGAGGCGCTGCCGGGCCGCGCGATCCCGAGCCATCGACTCCATCTGGCCGACGACGTCGAGCAGCGCGTCCTTGTGATCGTCGGTCGCGCGGAGGGCAGCGAGGCGCGCGATGTCCGGCGCGAGCGCGGAGCGCATCTCCATCACGCTGCGCACGACCGTGGTGTCGATGCCGCCGTCCTCCACGAAGAGCATCTCGGTGAGGAGGTCCATCCCGGCGGTGTCGAGGAAGGCCTCCACCCGGGTGGTCCCGCCGTGCTGGATGGAGACCAGGCGCGCCTGCTCGAGCCGCTTGAGCGCCTCACGGAGCGCGCCGCGGTTCACGCCCAACAGCTCCGCGAGCTTGCGCTCCGAGGGGAGCGAGGCGCCGGCCTCCATCTCCCCCCGGACGATGCGGGCCTTGAGCTGGTCGAAGACCTCGTCGGAGACGGAGCGGCGGCGCACGGGCGTGAACACGCGGAGGAGCATGAGTGGAAGGATGGTCAGAGGTCAAGAGGTAAACTGGTCATACCAGTTGTCGGGGTGGGCTACCGGGTGGTCACGACCCCTGGTACGAAGGCACCCAGACCCGATGAGCATCGCTGTCGCGCGGGGGCCGCAGGCCGATCAGCTGGAAGCGGATCCGGCGTGGGCTTCGAAGTGGACGGATCTGGTGCGATCCTGCGCGTTCGCGACGCCGTTCCTCCACACCGACTTCCTCGCCGCCTGGCGCGGGATCGACCGCGCCGAGCGCGCGCTGGCCTACGAGCTCGACGGCAGCGGTGCGCTCCTCGGCGCCTTCCCGATCGTGAAGGCCGGCGATCGGTGGTGCGGGTGGGGCGCCGGATACGCGCTCCGTCACGGGTGGCTCGCGCGCCCGCTGCTCGGGAGCTACTTCGCCGAGCGCGCCGCGCTCGCGCTGCACCGTCAGCTCCCGGACGCCGTGATCCACCTCGACGACCTCCCGGACGACGCGCCGGTCGACTGGACGAGTCGGCGCCGCGCGTCCGGCCGAGTCGTTCGAATGGAATCTACTGAAGCGCCTCGGATCGAGCTCGATGGCGACGAGATGGCGCGCCCGCTCGACAAGCGCGCCAACTCGGCGCAGCTCAAGGCCCTCGAGAAGCTCGGCCGCATCCAACGCGAGGACGGCCTCGACGACGACGCGTGGTCGAAGGTGTTCGATTGGTGGGACGGTCACGCCGTCGCGACGTCCCGGCCGGTCCGGTACACGCCCGAGCGCCGCCGCCTCGTGCGCGAGGTCGCGCCGCTGACCGTGGTCTCGGCGCTGTACCTCACGCCGAAGAAGAAGGGCGCCGCGCGCGAGCTCGTGAGCGCGATCGTCGGCTACCCCTACGGGGCCCACTTCGATCTGGAGTGCATCGCCGAGGCGCCGGACTTCGAGCAGTGGTCCGCGGCCTACCTGCACTGGCTCATGCTCGAGCCCGAGCTGTACGCGCGGGGCGTGCGCCACGTAGGCGCGATGGACATGCCGGCCTGGGTGGGGTGGCTCGGGGCCCCCCAGGGGCGGGCCCACGTCCGCCTCCTCGGACCGGCGGCGCGCCGCCTCCGGCACGACGCCGCCGACCGGCTCGTCGGGCTCGGGAAGTGGGCGCTCGGGCGCCTGGAGCGCTGAACGGAGAAAATCGAAAAAGGCGTGTCACCAGATCGGGCCGGGTCGCGTTGCCCCGACGAACCCTCGAACCGACAAGGAGATTCGCCCATGGTGACCGCAGCTTCGATGACCCCCGCTTCCTCCGCTCCCGCGTCCGGCGCGCGCCTCTTCACCCGCGACGGCGCCACGCTGCCGCTCGAGGCCAGCCACCTCGAGGTCGAGGCCAAGGCGGGCCTCGCCCGCACGATCCTCACGCAGACCTTCACGAACCCCCACGACCGCCCGCTCGAGGTCACGTACCTGCTGCCGCTCCCCGCGGACGGCGCCGTGAGCGGGTTCGCGTTCACGCTCGCGGGCAAGCGCATCGTCGGTGAGGTCGACAAGAAGCAGGCCGCGCGCGAGCGCTACGACGCCGCGCTCGCCGCCGGGCAGAGCGCTGCGCTCCTCGAACAGGAGCGGCCCAACACGTTCACGCAGAAGGTCGGCAACATCCCGCCGCAGTCCAAGGCCGAGGTCGAGGTCGTCGTCGATCAGAAGCTCGTGTGGATCTCGGAGGAGGGGCAGTGGGCCTGGCGCTTCCCGACCGTCGTCGGGCCGCGCTACATGGGCGAGCCCGGTCGCGTGAAGGACGCCGCGCGAATCACGGTGGAAGTCGCCGACGGCCCGCTCCCGACCGCGCTCACGCTCGACCTGATCATCCGCGACGCGGTGGTGAGCAACCGCGTCCCCGAATCGCCCTCGCACCCGATGACCACCGAGGCGGAGGGGCTCGCGCGCCGCGTCCGGCTCGGCGCCGAGGCTCACGCCGCGCTCGATCGCGACTTCATCGTGCGCTGGCCGGTCGTGGCGCCCGAGGTCGGCGTCGCGGTCGACGCCGCGCGCCCCACCGAACCCGGTCACGGCGGACGCGCGTACGGATTGCTCACGGTCGTCCCGCCCGACGCGCCGAAGGGCGCCGCGGCCGTTCCGCGCGATCTGATCTTCCTGATCGACACGAGTGGCTCGATGAGCGGGCGACCGCTCGACCAAGCGAAGCGCGTGCTCGCCGCGATGATCGACGGGCTCGCCGACCACGATCGCCTGGAGATGATCGAGTTCTCCAACCGCCCCAACCGCTGGCAGCGCGAGCCGGTCGTCGCGGCGCGCGCCGGCAAGAAGGCGGCGCACCAGTGGCTCTCCTCGCTGCGCGCGTCCGGCGGGACCGAGATGCGCACGGGGCTCCTCGAGGCGCTCACGCCGCTGCGCAACGACGCGCAGCGCCAGGTCGTGCTCGTGACCGACGGGTACATCGGGTTCGAGGGCGAGATCATCTCGACGGTGATCGAGAAGCTCCCGAAGCGGTGTCGACTCCACACGGTCGGCGTGGGCGCCGCGCCGAACGACGCGCTCCTGAAGCCCGCCGCGCGCGCGGGGGGCGGCGTCTGCCTCGCGCTCGCGATCGACGAAGATCCAGAGCGCGGCGCCGCGCGCCTCGTGAGCAAGACGGCCCTGCCGCTCGTGACGAACCTGCGGATCCGCGGCGACGTCGTCGAAGGCACCGTTCCGATGGCGCTCCCGGATCTCTACGCGGCGAGCCCCGCGATGATCTCCGTGCAGCTCTCGCCGCTCGGCGGCGCGCTGGTCATGGAGGGCGACACAGCCGACGGCCCGTTCTCGCACCGCGTCGACGTCGCGCCGCTCGCGCTCGGCGAGGGGCACCAAGCCGTGACCGCGCTGTACGGTCGTGAGTGGGTCGAGGATCTCGAAGCGCTCCGCTGCGCGGGCGGCGACGTCCAGGACACCGACGCGCAGATCGAACGCGTCGGGCTCGACTTCCAGATCGCCACGCGGAAGACCTCGTGGATCGCGGTCTCGCAGGACGTGACCGTCGACCCCGAGTTCGAGCGCGTCCAGGCCACGATGCCGCACGCGCTTCCGTACGGGATGTCGGCGGAGGGCGTCGGTCTGCGACTCGCGCGCCCGGCGCCGATGAAGACGATGACCGGAGCGCTGCGCTCGCGCGCGGCGGCCCGCCCGGCGCCCGCCGCGCCGCCGCCGCCCGCGCCGTCCGCACCGGACGACGCGCTGGACGGCCTCGCGCAGGGCGTGCCCGGCGGCGGCGCGTTCGAGCTCGAC
>JAUHYN010000938.1 GCA_030426505.1 bacterium
GCCGCACTACGAGATCGTCGTCGTGGCCGACGCGCCGCCCGCGGACCTCGCGGAGCGCTTCGACCGCGCCCTCGCCGACGTCAACGAGGAGTACGCCTCGAAGCGCGGGAGCGGCCGCCTCGGCCCGCCGCGCGCCACCGCGACCGACCTGCGCGCGCTCGTCACGCGCGTGGGCGGAGGGGACGACTGGGAGTCCCAGTTCAAGCTGCTCCCGCTGCACAGGGAGCCGGATCGATAGCGGTTCAATTCGGCGGAGAAACGCCGACTGGGGAGGACACCCCATGAAGCGCCTCGCCGTCGTCCTCCTCCTCGTCGCCTGCGCGCCCGACGCGCGCGACGCGCACGACTCGACCACTGCCGCGCTCGCCCCCGCGGGCAGCGACGCCGCCTTCGCGTCGCACTCGGTCCCCGCGGTGCTCGCGCCCGGCGAGCGCGTCAACGTCTCCGTCGTCGCGACGAACACCGGCGCGACCGCGGGCGTGAACGACTGGGGCGTCGGCGGCTACGCGCTCTACCAGCAGAACACCACGTTCCGCGCCACGGCCCCGCGCGTCCTCACGGCGACGCCGGTCGGGGGCAGCCACGACTTCCGCGTGGTCATCACCGCGCCGACCTCCACCGGCGCGTACGACTTCGCGGCGCGCGTCCACAGCCTCGACCTCGCGGCACGCGGTGACTTCGGCGACACCTTGGTCGTCCCGAGTATCCAGGTCGTCGCGAACCGTCGCCCGCAGTGGGGCTGCGCGCTCGTATCGCACGACGTCCCCGCCGCGATGGCGCCCGACGAGATCCGCGTCGTCCACGTCACGGTCCGCAACGTCGGCACCGCGGACTGGGCGACGGGCGCGCACTGTCTCCGCTCCACCAACCCGGTGGCCGGGACGTTCGGCGCCTCCGCGATCTGCCCGCCCAACGACGCCGCCGTCCCGGGCTCGCCGCAGGGCACCGCGCTCGACGCGGGGGCTTCGCACACCTTCACGATGACGATCCGCGCGCCGGTCACTCCCGGGGCGTATCGCTTCCGCCGGCAGATGTACGAGATCACGCCGTGGTCGCGCGGAGGCGTCGCGTACTTCTCGACCGCCGCCGACTGCATCGACGTGGCGGTGGACGTCGCCGACCCGACCGGACCGTTCCCCTACGACGCCGCGTTCGACGCCGCGAACAGCGCGGTCCCCGCCACGATGGCGCCCGGCGAGCGCCGCGTGGTCTCCGTGCGCATGACCAACGTCGGCACCGCGACGTGGCCCGGCGACGGTACGGTCAGCGCGGGCCGCACGATCCTCCGCAGCGTCTCCTCGCCGCTCGACCGCTTCGGGCCGAACACGACCGTCCCGACCGCCGCCCCCGTCTTCCCCGGCGCGAGCGCGGACTACGCGTGGGTCGTCACCGCGCCGTCGAACGTCGGTGCGCACGCGCTCGCCTTTCAGATGTACGGCGCGTTCACCGGCGCGGGCTACTTCGGCGAGGTCACGCCGGTGACGATCGACGTCGTCGCCGGCGCGCCCCGGGCGCACGACGCGGACGTCTCCGCGGTCGACTTCCCCGTGATGTCGCCGCTGAGGCCCGAGGTCTTCATGGTCGTGATGCGCAACCGCGGCACCGCCCCGTGGATCGCGGGGCAGTACGCGCTCGTCTCCACGAACACGCCGTCGAACCTCTACGGGACGACGGTCGTCCCGCTCGACGTCGACGTCGCTCCGGGCGCGAGCCACACCTTCACGTTCGCGGTGCGCGGCCCGCAGTCGGCGGGGACGTACGCGAGTAGGTGGCGGATGCGCCACCCGAACTCGGGCGTCGGCGCCTTCGGCGACACCTCTCCGGGCGCGGTCCTCGTCCTCGCGACGTGTGGGAATCAGCAGCTCGATACGAACGAGCAGTGCGACGACGGCAACACCGCCGGCGGCGACGGGTGCTCGTCCGGCTGTCAGCTCGAGTAGTCGATCAAGCGCGGGCAGGGCGGCGACGCGCGGTGGCGCGACGACGCTCGAGATCCGTCCAGCGACGCTGGTGCAGCAGCGCGTTCCCGCGCGCACGGCCCGGCGCGTGATCGATCGCGGCCGCGTGGACGCGGTGTCCCGTGACGTTCGGCGTGGCCGACTTCTTCTGCTCCGCGGCGCGGCGCAGGATGTCCGGCGCGAACACTTGCAGCACCGCGAGCAGCTCTGCCGACGCCACCTTCGCGCCGAGCTCCGCGAGCCCGATCGCGAGGCGCGCGAGGGTCTCGACCGCGCCGGCCTGCGGGGTGCCGGGGCGCGAGAGGCACGCTTCGACGGCGCCGCCGAGCGCGCCCGGATCGCGCCACGCGAACTTGGTCTCGGGGTGCGGCGCGAGGAGCGCGAGCACCGGGCTCAGTCGGTCGATCCAGATCTTCGGCACCTGCATCGGATTCAGTCTCCGTCCCCTTCGCCGCCGCCGGTGCCGCCGCCGTCGGGGCCACCGTCGGCCGCGCCATCCGCGGCGCCGTCGGGGCCGCCGTCGGCCGCGCCGTCGGTGGCGCCATCCGTGGAGGCGTCCGCGGAGTCGGCGGAGTCGGCGGAGTCGGCGGCGTCGGCCGTCGCGGCGTCGGCGTCCGTATCGGCCACGTCCGCGACGTCGGTCGCGGCGTCGGCGACCGCGTCGGCCACGTCCGCGACGTCGGAGAGGCCGACCGTGTCCGCGACGTCGGCGACCGTCCCCGCGATGTCCGCCGCCTTGTCGGCGAGGCCGGAGATCGCGCCGGTCACTTCGCCGATGGCAGCGTTGGCTGCGGCGCTCGCGATCCCGTTCAGGCCCTTGCCGCTCACGGCCGCGTCGACCGCGGCGCTGATCGCGGAGCCGGCGATCCCGAGGCCGGGCGCGACCGCGCCGACCACGTCGCCGAGCGAGATGTCGCCGAAGTCGATCCCGAGCGCGCTCCCGAAGCCGCCGAGCGCGTCGGAGAGGCCGGAGAAGTCGATGCTGCCGGTGCCGGTCCCGGTGGGGCCGCTGTAGCCGTCGCCGCCCTCGCCGCCGCCGAGGCCGGCCATCACGCGGGGCAGCTGCGCGTTCGCGTTCTCGCCCCACATCGACATGAAGAGCTGGCTGTACTCCTGCGCCGACGAGGCGCCGAGGCTCCCGAGGGAGAATGCGGGTCCTTGGACTGCGTTCAACGACATGGCGGGCTCCGGGAGAGCAGCAACCGTGCCGAGCCGAGCGGGCGCGTTTCGGGCGACCGCCGGTCGGGATCTGGCGGATCCACCCCGCACCGAGGTGTCGGTTGCGCCATACACCGGACGGTCGCGTTCGTTGTGGGGATCAGGTGATCTCAGTAACATCGGCGGGTCATGAGGCGCCTCCTCCCGTACGCACTTCCCCTGTTCACGGCGCTCTTCGGCTCCGCCTGCAACGACCCCGTCGAGCAGGTCGTGGTCGCCGAGAACCTCGCCCCCGAACCGAAGATCCGCGCCCCCAGCCGGGCCGGCGTCCAGGAGCTCGTCCGCGTGGACGGCACCGAGTCGAGGGACCAGGACGGCCGCCTCGACAAGTACGCCTGGACGTTCGGCCAAGGGACCGCCACCGCGTCCACCGCGATCGCCTTCCACGTGTACGACGCGCCCGGCACCTACGAGATCCGCCTCACGGTCACCGACAACCGCGGCGAGACCGCGACCGCGACCCACGCGATCGAGATCGCGAACCTCCCCTCGAACCAGCCGCCCACCGCGGTCATCACCGCGCCCGCCACCGGCGACCCGGGCCAGCCGGTGTTGTTCGACGGGCGCATGTCGAGCGACGTCGACGGCTCGATCGATCGCTACGAGTGGGTGCTCGGCGTCGGCGGGCCCGCCGCGCAGGGGCCGCAGGTCTCGCACACGTTCGTGATGCCGGGGTCGTACGAGATCACGC
>JAUHYN010000939.1 GCA_030426505.1 bacterium
TCGTCGCGGCCGACGCGCTCGAGGCGGACTACGAAGACGCGGACTGCGCGTTCGTCAATGCGACCGGCTTCTCCGACTCCACGATCGAGCGGATCGTCGCGCGCCTCGAGGACCACCTCGACACCGACGCGCGCGTGGTCGTGGTGACGCACCCGATCGAACACGACGCATTCGCGCTCGAGCGCGCGGTGATCGCGCCGTGTACGTGGGGCCCGGAGTGGGTGCGGATCTATCGGCGGCGGTGACTACTCGTCGTCGACGCTCAGCGCGCCCTTCTCGCCGCGCGACACCGACAGCCCGCCCGCGTCCGCGCCCGCGAACGCCAGGCCGCCGCGGTGCCCTTCGCCGATCGCGACCCGCAGATCTTCGATCGCGCGCCGCGCCTCGCGGACGTTCGCGAGCCCGGGGCGGTCCTTGAGGATCGCCATCGCGCGCGCCGCGACGCCGGGGCCGAGGTGGATCGCCGACTCCGACGCCGCCGCGATCAAGCCCGGCTCGCTCCGCACTTCGAGGAGCGACAAGAGCAGCGCCGCCGCGTCCTCGCCGCCGCGCACGCCGAGGAACCTCGACAGCGCGATCAGCGGGCCTTCGTCGAGCGTGCGGAAGCGCGCCATCGCGATGATGCGCGTGGCGGTCGCGGCGTCGGCGAGCGTGGTCAGGCGCTCGAGCGATCGCATGCTCACTTCCCGATCCGTGTCGAACGCGACGTCGAACAACACCCGCTGCAACATCTGTCGCGGCGCCTCGTTCTCCAGGCGCTCCAGCGCGCGCACGCGGGTCGCGCCGGCGACCTTCGGGTCGCGGACGATCTGGGCGAGCACTGCGATCCCGTCCGGACCGAGGCGCGTCGCGGCCTCCACGCGGACTTCGGGGAACGGATCGTCGAGTCCGGCGCGGCGCGCGGCGCGGGCGGCGTCGGTGTCCGGGTAGCAGCTCCGCAGCGAACGCAGCGCGCGGATGCGTGTCGAGGGATCCGGGTTGTGCATCGCGCTCTCCGCGAGGCGCTCGGGTGTGGTGTGGCTGCGCATCGCCGCCCGCCCCGCCCAGCGCGCGAAGCGGCGCAGGCGATCGTGCGCGACGTCGAGTGGGAGGCGTTCGGTGTCGAGGTCCGCGGTGTCGGGGAGGAGCCCTTCGAGGCGCCAGTGCAGGACGGCGCGCCCGCGATCGATGCCGAAGAAGTGGGCGCCCTGGGCGATGTCGAGGAGCTCACCGTCCACGTACGCGGCGGTCACGCCGAGGTCCGATTCGAGGCCGACGGGTTGCCGGGGATCCAACGCGACGCGCGCGTCGATCGCGAAGGCGTCCGGGGCGTGGACGCCGACCACCACCATCGTCGAATCCTGCTTCGCGTGCAGCTCGACGAAGCCGTGTTGGGCCTCGATCTCCCCTTCGATGGTCCCGCCGTCGGCGGAGTGTTCGGTGACGAAGAAGCCGAGCTCCGTGGCGAGGCGCTCGAGATCGCGGAGCGTGCGGCGGACGCGCGCCGCGCGGGAGGCGACGAGCGCGGCGGCGCCGCAGGCGATGCTCGCGAAGAGGACGTGGATCAGCTCCAACGCTTCGATTGTAACGTGGATCGCGCCGCGTGCGGATCCGAGAGCCCCGACGGAGCAGGATGGATCACCCCAGGACGTTGATCGCGAGGATCGTGAGGTTGTCCGGCTTCGCCTGCATGAGCGCCATGCGCTTGAGGACCTTCGTGGCCACCGCGTTGACGAGCGCCTCCGCGTTGTCGGCGTCGCGCATCATCTTCCCGAGCTCGTCGAGCGGGAGCCCCGAGTCGAGGAGCCCGTCGGAGCACATGATGATCCAGTCCCCCGCCGCGAGCGGCCACTCGTAGGTGTCCGGCGACGGCCCCTCCGGCTCCAGCCCGACCGCGTGCGTGAGGCAGCCGATCCCGTGCGCCGTCGTGACCTCGTGCTTCTCCGTGTGGGTCTTCCCGGCGCCCTCGCGGTCGAACAGCATCGCCGCCGAGTCGCCCGAGTTCACCAGGCGCGCCCGGCCCGGCTCGGCGATCAGCGCGACCGACGTCGTGACCTCGCCCTGCTTCCGCGCCACCAGCGCGCGGTGCGCCTCGGTCACGCCGGCCTCCAGAGTCGACGGGACGTCCACCGTCCCCGGCTTCGCCGTCGCGACCTTGCGGAACGCGGTGAACACGGCCTTCGCCGCGAGGCCGCTCCCCTCTCCGCGCACCTTTCCTCCGAGGCCCCCCGCTTGGTCGAATACCGCGGCGTACAGGTGGCCGCGCTCGTCGCGGAAGAGCTGCGCGCCGTCCTCGTTGTAGCGCGCGTAGCCGCGCCCGCGGGAGGAGTAGATCGCGCCGTCGAAGAGGTCCGAAGTCACGGGCAATGCGCCCTTGGTCTGTTTCCCGCCCGTCACGGTCGTGACGACCGACGTCGAATCGGTGACGTGTTCGATCGTCTGCGACGCCAGAGCCTCCGCCCTTTCGGTCGCCGACGCCTTCACGGACCCGAACAGGAGCCAAGAGAACGGCACGTTGGGCGCCGATGGTGCCTCAAACCCGGGACCACCGCCAACGATTTGGCGCGTGTTGACGCGACCGACGGGATGCGCTCGAGTCGCCGCCCATGAGCCGCATCCGAGACCTCCAATCCCTTGACCAGTCCGTATGGCTCGACGACCTCGAGCGCAAGATGATCTGGCGCGGCGACCTGCACGGCCTCGTCGAGACCCACGGCGTCCGCGGCGTCACCACCAACCCGTCGATCTTCGAGAAGGCGATCGGATCCTCGAACGACTACGACCCGGCGATCCACCACGTGGTCCGCACCGGCGCCGGCCCGATGGAGGTCTACGAGTCGCTCGCGATCGACGACGTCCGCTTCGCGTGCGACGTCCTCCGCCCGGTCTACCGCGACACCGATCGCCGCGACGGCTACGTGAGCCTCGAGGTCTCGCCGCACCTCGCGTACGACACCGAGCGCACCGTCGAGCAGGCCGAGCGCCTCTGGGAGGAGGTCGGCCGCGACAACCTGATGATCAAGGTGCCCGGCACCGAAGAGGGCGTCATCGCGTTCGAGCACCTCATCGGCGAAGGCGTGAACGTCAACGTCACGCTCCTCTTCTCGTGCGACCGCTACGCCGAAGTCGCGCAGGGCTATCTCGCCGGCCTCGAACACTTCCTCGAGCACGGCGGCGACCCGGCGCGCGTCGCGAGCGTCGCGAGCTTCTTCGTCAGCCGCATCGATTCGCTCGTGGACGAGTGGATCGACGCGAAGTCGAAGGAGGACCCGTCCGTCGCGGATCGCCTCGCGCCGCTGCGCGGGCAGGTCGCGATCAACAACGCGCGCGCCGCGTACGCGATCTACGAAGAGATCGTGGGCGGCGGCCGCTTCGCCGAGCTCGCCAAACACGGCGCGCGCCCGCAGCGCCTCTTGTGGGCGAGCACCTCGACGAAGGATCCGGCCTACAAGGACACGCTCTACGTCGAGCAGCTGATCGGCCCGAGCACCGTCGACACGATCCCGACGAAGACGTTCCACGCGTTCGTCGATCACGGCGAGGTCGCGGCCACGCTGAAGACCGGGGACCACGCCGCCGCGCTCGAGACGCTCGCCGCGTGCGGGATCGATCTCGAGGCCGCGGCCGAGCAGCTCGAAGAGGAGGGCGTCGAGAAGTTCGCCGTCGCGTTCGACGGCTTGCTCTCCACCGTCGCGCAGCGCCGCGAAGCCGCGCTCGCGGGGCACCTCGCCACGATGGACGCGTCGATCGGTTCGTTCGAATCCGACGTGGAGGCCAAGCTCGATCAGCTCGCCGCGAACGACTTCGTACGTCGCCTGTGGGCGCGCGACGGATCGCTGTTCGGCGAGACGCAGAAGGACCACGGCGTCGCCGAGCAATACATGGGT
>JAUHYN010000940.1 GCA_030426505.1 bacterium
GCTGCCGAGCAGCAGCAGGGCGCCGGCCTCGACGGGCTGGCCGTCCTCGAGCTCCGGGGCCAGCTCGAGGGTGGCGAGCTCCCCGCGGTCGAGCTGCATGAGCCCCTCGGACTCCATGCGCAGCCCCGCGGGCCCCACGCCGCGTCGCAGCGTCCAGCGGAGCTGGCCGTCGACCTCAAGCAGCGTGAAGCGAGCGTCGGGCTCGACCACGCCGCGCAGCTCCACGACACCCCAGCGCGGCGCCAGGACTCCGAGGAGGACCAGCAGGATGAGGGACAGGAGGCCGGCGGCGGCCCGGGTTCGGTCGGTGAGGCTCATCTCGTCATCATATCGTCACATTCACCGCACAGTACGCCACAGAGTGGCGCCTGCGCCCTCCGACAACGTAAAGAAGCCGTCATCGGTCGCCGCGACCGCCTCTCCCTGGGGCTCCTCGGCCGTCGGAGCGAGGCAGGCCTCGGTGTTGAGGGCGTGCCACGCGCTCTGTCCCGACGCGAGCGCGTAGACCAGCACCCCCTCCCAGGTCCGCAGCAGCAGCCGCTGCGCGTCCGGCGTCACGAGGATCAGGCAACGCGCGGTGGGCGCGCCGTTGACGGAAGGCGCCGTCGTGAACGCGAGGCCGCCGGAGCGGATGTCGTGCGTGAACACTTCGCCGAGCTGGTCCTTCGCGACCTTCCCGATGTACGCGCCCTTCCCTCCGAGCGACGCCACGCCGGCCATCGTGTTGGCCGCGGAGCCGCCCGAGACCTCCACGCCGGGGCCCATCTTCGCGTAGAGGGCGTCCGCGGCGGCGGTGTCGATGAGCGTCATGGCGCCCTTCTCGATCCCGTTCGTGGTGAGGAAGGCGTCGTCCGTCTTGGTGAGGACGTCGACGATGGCGTTTCCGATTCCGAGTACGTCGTATTGGGTCATGCGTTGGGCTTTCCTTTGAAGTGACGAAGGATGGGCTCGAGGTCCTTTTGGCGCTGGGCCGGGATCGCGTCGAGCGGGGTCATGATGCTCGTCCGCGCGGCGGTACCGCACAGCTCGCACGTGGAGCGCTCCGCCGCGCTCTCGACGAAGGTGCGGATGAGCTTTTTGGCGTTGTCGACGTTCTGGCGGAGCGTCTCGAGGACGGCTTCGACCGTGACCGACTCCTCCTCCTCGTGCCAGCAGTCGTAGTCGGTCGCGAGCGCGATCGTCGCGTAACAAATCTCCGCTTCGCGGGCGAGCTTGGCCTCCGGCATGTTCGTCATGCCGATGACGCTCACGCCCCACGAGCGGTACAGGAGCGACTCCGCGCGCGTCGAGAACTGCGGGCCCTCGATGCACACGTACGTGCCGCGGTGGTGGACGTCGACGTCGACCGCGCCCGCGTGGCCGTTGAGCGACTCGCGGAGCGCCGGGCAAATCGGGTCCGCGAGCGGGACGTGCGCGACCACGCCGTCCCCGTAGAAGGTGTTCGCGCGCTGACGCGTGCGGTCGATGAACTGGTCGACGAGCACCAGGTGCCCGGGGACGATCGCCTCCTTCATCGAGCCGACCGCCGACACGGAGAGCAGCCGATCGACGCCGAGCTGCTTCATCCCCCAAATGTTCGCGCGGAACTCGATCTCGTGCGGGAGGATCCGGTGCCCCACGCCGTGGCGCGGGAGGAACACCATGCGGCGCCCGTCGAGGACCCCGGTCACGTACGCGTCCGACGGCGCCCCGTAGGGGGTCTCGAGGGTGACGCGCTCGATCTGCTCGAGCCCGTCCATCTCGTAGAGGCCGCTGCCCCCGATCACGCCGATCGCGCCCGTCTCGTGGAGGTCGTTCACGGCGGCGCGAGTAGCATCCCCCCTTCGAGAGGGTCAACCGAACGCCGCGTTGGTGTACGATGGGACGCGCGCATGCGGCGTCTCTTCCTCCTCTTCGCCCTCCTCTTCACGGCGTGCGCCGGTGACGAAGTCGATCCGTGTGTGGACGCGCCGACCTACGAGTCCGGCGTGCGGGACGTCCTCGACGACAAGTGCGTGGACTGCCACCACACCTCGAAGATGGGCATCGACCGCAACGGCGCCCCCGACACGCTGAACTTCGACGACTTCGAAACCCTGCAGGACGACGTCGTCGCGATCGCCGACGCGATCACCTCCGGGAAGATGCCCCCCCGCGGCACCCCCGACGCCCCGCCCGGCACCTCCGCCGCCCAGCGCGACACCGTCACCGAGTGGCGCCGCTGCGGATTCCCCGAGGACTAGTGAGAACGGACCTCCCGGGACGGGAGGTTCGCTTCGAGCTGTGCCAGGAAGGCGCGCGCAGCGCGTCTGACGGAGGTACTAGTGAGAACGGACCTCCCGGGACGGGAGGTTCGCTTCGAGCTGTGCCAGGAAGGCGCGCGCAGCGCGTCTGACGTAGGTACTAGTGAGAACGGACCTCCCGGGACGGGAGGTTCGCTTCGAGCTGTGCCAGGAAGGCGCGCGCAGCGCGTCTGACGCAGGTATAAGTACGTACGTCCCACTCCCCGCCCGCGCGATCGCCCGCGACGCTCGTCACAGTGCGACGATGTGGGACACCATCGACTCGTGCGGATCCATCGCAAGGACGGCGCGCCCCTCGATCCCGGGGCACTCGACGGGCGGGCGCCCGCCCCGAAATCGGCGCCGGCGGCGATCCTCCCCGACGCTCCGTCGAAGCGCGGCGCGCCGACGAAGGCCACGCCCGGCCGCTCCTCGGCGAGCTTCGCCGCGTTCGCGGGCGGCGCGTTCCGGCGGTTCGCGAAGCCGGTCGCCGCGGTGCTCCTCGGCGCGTCCACGCTCCCCGCGCTGAGTGGCGCCGCGCTCGCGCAGACGACCGAGATCCGCCTCGACGCCCCGACGACGATCGAGGCGCCGCACGTCGACCGCCTCGTCTCCACCGCGACGCTCCCCCGCGAGACGCTCGACACCTCGAGCGCCCTCGCGCCCGGCCCCGTCACGGCGCGCGGCCTCTTCGAGTCCTATCTCGCGGATCGCCTGAACGACATCGCCGCGCAGCGCGCGCAGTTCGAGGCGGTCGCGCCGACCGACGTCGTCCGCACGGACCTCCTCCGCCTCGACGAGGTCGTCGCGCGCTTCGACGATCTGATCCGCCGCGACGGCGCCCTCCCCGCCGACCTCCTCGCGGATCTCGACCGCGTCCTCGACGCGATCGCCGACGCGCGCCCCGGCGAATTCGGCGCCGCGATCGATGTCGCGCTCGGCGACCTCCCCTCGCACTCCGATCCGATCGCCGCCCCGACCGCCTCGACCAACGCGCGCCTCGACGGCCCCGGTGACGGCGCCCTCCGCGCGCTCCTCGACGCCTCGCCCGTGGACTTCCCCGACCGCGCCGCCGAAGTCCTCTCGCGCTACCGCGGGATCATGACCGGCGCGGACGACGCCCTCGCGCGCCTCCCGGACTTCGCCTTCACGAGCCGCGTCCCGCTGTTCTTCGACTCGGGCGACGGCGTCCTCGTCGTCCCGCCGGGCGCGCGCCTCGTCAACGACGACGGCCAACTCACCATCGGCGCGCGCAACCTGTTGTGGCGGCAGGACGGCCTGACGCTCGTCGCGAGCGAGGGCGCCGTGCGCCTCGGCTCCGAGCTCGACGGCCTGCAGGCCGGCGCGATCCACGCGAGCGGCGACGACTGGACCGCGAGCGCCGACGGCTTCGTGGCCGGCGTGCGACGCGACGACGGCTTCGGCGTCATCGCCGCCGAGCGCCTCGACCTCGATCTCACGAACGGCACCGCGCACCTCGAAGACGCGCGGCTCGTCGTCGGCGAGCGCGGTGACGCGGCGATCACGGCCGACGTCCTCCGCCTCGACCGAGACGGCTTCCACCTCGCCGTCGACGATCTCGCCGCGACCCAGAC
>JAUHYN010000941.1 GCA_030426505.1 bacterium
GATCGTGGACGCGGTTCCACATCAGCGGCGTCTCGGACTTGTAGCTCTCACGCACGGGGTCGAGCGCTTCGGCGTCGTTCCAGACCTGCGAGTGACACGTCATGCAGGTGTGCGTGGGCGGGATACCGGCGGTCGCGGCGTCCTCGACGTAGACGTGGCAGTAGCGACAGTCGAGGTTCAGTCCGGCGACGTGGTGCTTGTGACTGAAAGGGACGGGTTGCGCGCGGGCGATCTCCTGACGGGTGATCAACGGCGAGTTCTGCACGGCGTAGGCGATGCCCAGCCCGAGGGCGGCGCCGGCTCCGACGAGGATGATCGTCGTGCGCGCGAGGACGTTCGCGCTCTCGGGAAAGAGTTGAGCCATCGACCGCCCCCGCCTAACCACACACCCGTGACGCACCAAGTCGTTTCCGAGTGAGAAAACTTCATCGTGCGGATGAAGTCCGTTGCGGGGTGCATCGCCTGTACCATCGGACCCCTCGCGAGTTCGGGGACGGACCTGTGTCGCGATGCCACGGCCGTGGCGATGCGCCCCGGTTCGTCCGGATTTCGAGGGACTTTCGAACGACCTCTGGCTTTCGAACGATTCGTCCGGTTTTCGGACGTGCGTGCATGCGCTGCGACGCGCGCGCGTTTGGCACACGCGGTGCTCTTACGGAGGTTCACGATGACCGACGACGCGGCGCTGCTCGCCCGAGCCACGGGCCTCACCACGGATCCGCGCGCGATCGCGCAGCGCCTCGAAGACGCGGGCGGTTTGACCGCGCTCTTCGTCGCGGGGGCCGCGATGCTGGAGCTCCCGACGGACGAACACGCGCGCGTGGAGGCCCTGCTCGAGCTCGCCGCGCGCCTCCACGCACCGGCGCCGCTCCCGGAGCGCGTCGAGCGCGCGGAGGACGTGGTCGCGTACTTCGCGCCGCGCGTCGCGCACGCGACGCAGGAGTCGTTCTGGATCGTGCTGCTCGACGCGCGCGGGCGGCCGATCGGGCAACACGAGGTCGCGCGCGGGACGCTCACCGCCTGCCTCGTCCACCCGCGTGAGGTGTTCGCGCCGGCGATCCGCCGGCGGGCCGCGAGTGTCATCGTGATTCACAACCACCCGAGCGGCGACGCGGACCCGAGCGCGGAGGATCGCGCGCTGACGGACCGCCTCGCCGCCGCGGGCGCTCTGCTCGGGATCCCGCTCCTCGACCACATCGTGGTGGCAAAAGGGGGATTCGCCTCGCTCGGCGGTGATGCGGAGGCGATATCCGAGGGGGCGGCGTAGTCCGGTGTAGGCGCGACGCCGGGGTGGCGGACGAGGGCCCGGACGGCCTACGATCGTCGGCGCCGTGCGTCGCCTGGGTCTGTCCGTCTGCGCCATGCTCGTGTTCGCCGCGTGTGACTCGGGAGAGCCCGGCCTCAGCCGCGTGCGGGGCAACGGCTTCTTCTCGCCGAGCGAGCTGGACTTCGGCACCCGCACCATCGGGATGCGGCACGAGCTGACGACGATCCTCACGAACAACTCGCAGGACAACCTGCGCGTGGAGAACGTGCGGTTCGAGCCTCCGCTCGACGTCTACCAGGCGCGCCGCATCGACGGCACCGCGCTCCGCGGGACGCTGCTGCTCCCGGGGCGCTCGATCGAGATCGAGGTGCGCTACTCGCCGATCGACGAGGCGGACTACGACGCCACGATGATCGTCGAGTCCGAAGCGCTCGAGGTCCCGCTCGAGCTCGTCGCGCGCGCGCGCCGCGTCGCGGCGGCGCGCCCGCAGGTCACGCCGCAGAGCATCGCGTTCGTCGACATCGAGGTCGGGCGCGACGCCGTACAGGTCGTGACGATCGAGAACGGCGGCGAGACGGACGGCGCGCTCGAGGACGTGCGCGGCGAGCGCGGGCCGTTCCGCGTGACCGCCATCGGCGGGCAGCCGCTGTCGCTGCCCACGCCGACCCTCGCGGCCGGCGAGTCCATGCAGCTCGAGGTGCATTACCGCCCGGTGAGCACCGACCCGACCGGCACCACGCTCGCGTTCGAGTTCGACACCAACGAGACCGCGATGGTGATGGTGACCGGCGACGCGATCCCGGCCGGCGAGATGACGTGCGAGCAGACACTCCTCGATTTCGGGGAGGTCCCGCGCGGGCAGATCGTCCAGCGCCCGGTCCGCTGCTCGGTGACGGGCGGGCCGTACATCCTGCGCGAGATCCGCGTGGTGCCCGGCTCCGCGTCGGGTTTCTCGATCCCGAACCCTCCGACCGGCCTCGACGGGACGCGCTCGATCGCGTTCGACCTGGTGTTCGACGCGAGTGGATTGCCCCGGCGCTACGACGGCGCGCTGGAGATCGAGGCGCAGCACGGCGCGATCACCCGTGTCCCGATCGTCGCGATCACCACGCCGCCGCTCCCGGGGACCACCGATCTCACCGTGCAGATCGCTTGGAACACCGCGCGCAGCGACATCGATCTCCACGTGGTGCGCGCGGGCGGGAGTCCGTTCGCGTCCGGTCACGACTGCTACTTCGGTGACAAGAACCCGGACTGGGGCGTGCTGAACGACGAGGTCGACGATCCGTTCCTCGACTTCGACGACATCGACGGCCTGGGGCCGGAGGAAGTGAACCTGTCGCGGGCCGGCGAGCTGTCGTACGACGTGTACGTCCACTACTACGGCTTCCACGGCGGGCCGCTCCCGCCGTCGACGACCGTCGAGATGAAGTACCGGCTCGCGGGCGGGCCCGAGGTCCGCGTTACGCAGCAACTCAACGACTGCGGCCGCACGTGGCACGCGGGCACGTTCATGTTCGACTCGACGCCGCCGCGGTTCGTCGCGACCGACACGTACACGGACGCGTACCGCGCGTTCGCGATCGAAGCCTGTCAGTAGCCGTCGAGGTGCGGCGTGATGCACCGCGCGAGGTGGACGGCGTTCGGGCCGTTCAGGATGCCGAGGTGCGTGCCGGGGACGTGGTAGACCTCGAGGCGCCCGTCGACGTACTCGGCCCAGCCGAGCGTCTCCTCGAGGTCGAGGCCCGCGTCGCCGTCCTGAGCGCGGACCACCACGACGTCGCCGCGGTAGCGCGGCATCATGTCCTCGTAGCGCTCGGCGCGCGCGTCGTAGGCGCGCATGCGCGCGTGGGCGAGGCGCTCGCTCTCCGGGACGGTCACGGCGGCGCGCCCGCGCTCGAGCAGCGCGTGGATGCGGTTCGAGAGCCACCCGCGGCGCCCGGCGCTCGTCGCGCAGCGTAGGATGGTGTCGAGCAGGATGACCGAGCGGATCTGATAGCCCTCGGCGCGGAGCTGCTGCGCGGTCTCGTACGCGAGCAGGCCGCCGAACGACACCCCGCACACGGCGATCGGGCCCGGCGGGTGCGTGGCGAGGATCGCTTCAGTATATTCGCGCGCGAGGCCCGGTACCTCCGGGAGGAGGCGCTCGTCGCCGTCGGTCAGGAAGCGCACCTCGGCGGGCGCGAGGACGCCGAACACCGGGCGGTCGCGCCCGACGGCGCGCGCGAGATCTTGGTAGAGCTGCAGTCCGCAGATGCAGAACAGTGGGGTGCCGTCGCCGCCCGGCTCGAGGGCGATGACCGAGGTGCCGCCCTCGGGTTGGGCTTCGTCGAGCGCCTGCGCGAGCGCCTCGATCGTCGGGGTCTCGAAGAACGTCGCGGGCGTGAGGGTGGTCGAGAACTCGCGCTCGAGGGTGGAGAGCATCGACACCGCCATCAGTGAGTGGCCGCCGAGATCGAAGAAGCGATCCGTGACGCCCACGTTGTCGACGCCGAGGAGCTCGCGCCACAGCGCCGCGATGCGGAGCTCGCGATCGTCGCGGGGGCGCACCACGTTCGCGCGCTCGCGCGGCGCGGCGGG
>JAUHYN010000942.1 GCA_030426505.1 bacterium
CGAGGGGGTGGGCGCGTTGCCCTCGGCGCGGAGGTTCTTGATCCACTCGAGGTCGCCCTTCTTCCATACATAGGCGAGGCCCGCGAGCAGGATGAACACGAAGACGAGGAGCTCGCCGAGGGCGACGAAGCCCGCCGAGTTCTCCTTCCAGGCCTTGAAGACGACCGCGACGGGGAACGTCAGCGCGATCTCGACGTCGAAGACCACGAAGATCAGCGCGATGATGTAGAAGCGCGGGTTGAACTGGAACCAGGCGTCGCCGATCGGGCGCTCGCCGCACTCGTAGATCTCCCCCTTGTCGGCGGTGGGGAAGCGCGGCGCCACGAGGCGCGAGAAGGTCAGGGCGGCGAGTACGAAGCCGACCGCGACCAGCATGAAGATCAGGACCTGGGCAAAATCGAAAGGCATGGGTTCCTCGACGGTTGGCGCACGGGCGCCGTCTCCCCGGTAGTGAACCAGCGGAGCCGAGTCAACCCATTCGAGGGGCATCGCGCGCCCTGGGCCCGGACAGGTCCCGCTTCCCCCCGAGACGCCAACCGACGGATGGGCAGGCTACGTTTGTCGCTTCTACTTTGCGAGGTCGGGTCTGGACCGGACGTGCGCGCAGGGGGCGCGCTCTCGTCGCGGTGCCCAGTCCCGTGAAGGGGTTAGCCGCCGTGAGTGCGGACCGAGTCGGGCCGTTCGAAGTCGTACGCGAGGTGACACGCGCACCGGGACTCGTCCTGGTGGAGGCGCGTGACGCGGACGGCGAGCGACGGCTCCTGCAGCTCGCGCGGTTCCGCGCGCCCCACGACGAGGAGGAGCGCGGGCGGCGCCACGACCACGAAAAGCAGATCGCGCGGCAGACCGCGGAGCTCGTGATGAGCGGCGGGGAGTTCGTGGTCCACGCACACGGCGGCGCGGACGCGACGGACGGCGAGCGCTTCCTGTTCTGGGCCTTGCCCTGGGGCGAGGCGCCGCTGCTCGTGGAGCGGGCGGCGCTGGGCGTCGAGGAGCTGATCGCGATCGGCGTGGGGCTCGCGCGGCGCATGGCGCGGCGGCACGCGGACGGGCAGACGGAGCCGATCCTCACGGAGCACGTCCTGAGGATGGGGGAGACCGGGGCGATCGAGGTGGTCGCGGTGCCGGTCTCGATCGACGATCACTGGCGCTCCGACCAGACCCCGAGCGTGCGACTCGCGCCGGAGGAGACCGGGCCGACGGACACGAAGCCGAGCGGCGACCTGTGGCGGCTCGGGAAGCTCCTGCTCGCGCTCGGCGCGAAGACCAAGCTCCCGGGGCGGGTCCAGGAGGGCCTCGAGCGGCTCGCCCACGCGGATCCGGACGAGCGGCCGAAGAACGCCCACGAGGCGCGGCTGCTCCTCGAGCGTATCGGCGCGCCGGATCCGGAGTCGGTCGAGCACGACGGGAGCGGGCCGACGGCGATCGACACCGGCGAGACGGCGATGACCTCGCCGGATCCGCTGCCGAAGGTGGATCCGCTCGCGGTGACGTCGTGGGAGCTGCCGTCGGATCGCCAGTGGACGCAGCCGGGCGAGGAGGCCTCGCGGCCGATCCCGCTGCCGGTGTTCGAGTCCCACACCGAGGGCGTCTCGGCGGCGCCGCCGGTGCCGATGTCGGAGCAGGTGACGTCGCAGGCCGAGCCGCTCACGCCGGTGCCGGGCGCGCTCCCGACGGTCGAGGACGCGCGCGACGATCCGTCGCGGCGGCACACCGATCCGGAGTCCTCGTTCGACGAGCTCGACGACCTCTCGGAGGACGTCGTGCTCGTGGCCGGCTCCGAGGCGACGACGCTGCGGCCGGCGAACGAGGGGTGGATCGATCGGCTCGCGGAGGCGAAGGCGAACGCGCAGCGCGCCGCCGAGGCGGATGCGTCGAAGCGCACGACGGAGGAGACGCCGGTTGTCACGGGGGCCGAGGCGGAGGCGATCGCGGCGCAGTACCGGGCGGAGGCCCACGGGTCGAACGGGGCGAGCGCCGCGGCGGCGTGGGCGGAGGAGACGGAGATCCCGCCGGATCGATCCGCGGCGGGGATCGGATCGCTGCCGCGCACCTCGAAGTGGCGGACGACGGGCGAGACGCGGCCGCACGATCCGGCCGACGGCGAGGCGCACGGCGCGACCGCGGACCCGGTGAGCCGAGAGGCCGATGTCTCGCGAGGCGACGGGGCGCCGCAGGACGGCGACGCCGCGGCGGACGCCCGCGCGGGCGACGTGACGACCGCGGCCGACTCGGCCCCGGCACCCGCTCGCGCGGACGCCGACACGGCGTCGTCGGAGCCTCACGAGGCGGTCGGTTCGGGCTCGGACGCGGTCGGCGCGGAGGCGACGACCCGCATGGCGCTCAGCGGCGCGTCTGGCGGCGCGCTCGATGCGGCGGAGGACACCCTCCGACCGGACGCGAACGACGCCGCGGTGACGGCGGCGGGCTCGCCGCGCGACGCCGCTCCGGCGGGATCGGGCGCGGTCCGCGCGGCGGAGGGCGCGTACGACGCCGGGTCGGGATCGGAGGCGAGCGTCGACGCCGCGCGCGCGGCGGCGGGGGACTCGACCGCCACGGGCGAAGCCCCTGCGATCGGATCGGACTCCGCGAGCGGAGCGGACGCGGCGAGCGGACTCGCCTCCGCGAACGGATCGGCCTCCGCGATCGGGGCGGACGGCGCGAACGTATCGGACGCCGCGAACGGATCGGCCTCCGCGATCGGGGCGGACGCCGCGAACGCATCGGACGCCGCGAACGGATCGAACGCGGCGCTCGGATCGGACGCGGCGCTCGGATCGGACGCGGCGCTCGGATCGGACGCGGCGAGCGAATCGGACTCCGCGAGCGGAGCGGACGCGGCGAGCGGACTCGCCTCCGCGAACGGATCGGACTCGGCGAACGGATCGGCCGCCGCGGACGGATCGGACTCGGCGAACGGATCGGCCTCCGCGATCGGGGCGGACACCGCGGACGCATCGGACGCCGCGAACGGATCGAACGCGCCGCTCGGATCGGACGCGGCGAGCGAATCGGACTCCGTGAGCGGGGCGGACACGGCGATCGGACTGGCCTCCGCGACCGGATCGGACTCGGCGAGGGAATCGGCCTCCGCGAGCGGAGCGGACACGGCGATCGGACTGACCTCCGCGCCCGGTTCGGCCTCCGCGCCCGGTTCGGCCTCCGCGGCCGATCGCGGCGCCACCGCAGCGACCGGGTCGGACGCCGCTTCCGAGGCGGACGCCGCCGCGGGCGACGCCCACGCGGCCGCGACGACGCCGACCGACGCTGCGACCGGATCGGCGCAGGCCGACGGGAGCGTGCGTGTCGCGGAGTCCGAATCGCCCGCGGAGGACGTCGCGAGCGCCGACGATGCGTTCGGCTCGGAGTCGACGATCCGCGCCGCCGGGGAGGGCGACGCGCGTGATCCGGCCTCCGCGGACGAGGGTGGCGACCGCGGCGCGCCGGACGCTTCGACCTCGGTCGCGACGGCCACGGACTCGGGGACGGACGACGCCTCCCACGAGACAACCCGCGCTGAAGCACGCGGCGCGACCGCGGGCGATGGCGTGAGTCGCGCGACCGCCGAGGACGCGCGGCTCTCCGAGGCCGACGCCGGGGACGACGCCGCGGACCACGCGGGCCCCGTGAGCGGAGCGAAAGACGCGGCTCGACCCGGTCCAGCCGTTGGCGCCGCCGACACAGAGGCCTTCGACAACGCACCGGAGGGCGAGCCCACGACGCCCGTCCGACTCGAGGCCCCCGACGCCGCCAACGCGACGACCGCCCGCGCCGCCGACGCGACCGCCGTCGACGCTGCCGACGCGACGACCGCCCATGCCCCCGACGCGACCGCCGTTGCC
>JAUHYN010000943.1 GCA_030426505.1 bacterium
GTAGAACATCAGCGGCACGATCATCGCCGTGGCGACGAATCCGATGGTCGCCACACCCAGGTTGGACATGGAGAAGTCGCGATCGCCGAAAATGGTGAGCGGGATCAGCGGCTGGCCGGTGTTGACCGACTGCCAGTAGAGGAACGCGGCGATGACCGCGACGCCGATGGCGATCATCGCCCATATCCACGGCGCCCAGGCGTAGGCCTGGCCCTCCTGCAGAGCGAAGACGATCAGAAACATACCCACGCCCGACAACAGCACGCCGTCCGGGCTGTCGCCGAAGTCCGGGATGCTCCCGAAGTAGGGACCGTAGCCGTGCCCGCCGCCGGTCATCACCGGCGCCGCGATCTCCACGTAGGCGAGCCGCCCCGCGCCGTTCGCGACGGACGCCACCAGGTCGTGCGCGATCGCCGCGACCTTCGCCATCCCCTGGTAGTTCAACGTGTCCGCGTCGTCGCTCGGCTTGTGGTAGTCGCTGTGCGCGCCCGTGAACATGTGCAGGACGGGCACCTTCTCGGCGTAGAACGAGGTCTGGTCGCTCGGCCCGTAGCCGTCGCCGCCGAAGCTCCCCTTCAGCCCGTACCGCTTCACGATCTGCTCCACGAACGGGAGCCAGTCCGTGGCGGTCTTCGTCCCCATCACGTTGAGTTTGTCGTCGCGGAGGCGCCCCACCATGTCGAGGTTGATCATCGCGACCACGTCGGACATCGGCAGCGGCGGGTGCTTCACGAGGTGATTCGACCCGAGCAGCCCCGCCTCCTCGCCCGCGAACAGGAAGAAGTACACGCTGCGCTTCGGCTTCACGTTCGCCTTCTTCATCGCGCGCGCGACCTCCAACACCACCGCGGTCCCGGACGCGTTGTCGTCCGCGCCGTTGTGGACGGCCGGCTTCGCGTCGCCGGACAGCGAGCTCTCGCCGCCGAACCCGAGGTGATCGTAGTGCGCGCCGATCACGACCGCGCCTTCCCCCGTCCCGCGCAACACCGCGCCGACGTTCTCCACCGTGCGCTCGATCCGCGCGAGCGTGATCGAGAGCTTCGCGCGGCGATCGAGCGTGACGCTCCGGGGCTCGTAGTCGCCGTCGATCTCCTTCTTCTTCGCGAGCGGGTGGAAGCCGAGGAGGCGCTTCGCCGCCGCTTGGGAGATCGGCAGCACGATGATGCCTGCGTCGCTCGCGGCCTCGAAGCGCTTCGTGTCTTCGAGCGGCTTGTCCCGCACCACGAGGAGGGCCTTGGCGCCGGCTTCGCGCGCGACGACGGCCTTCGTCCTGAGGAAGCTGTGCCGCGTGGGGCGCCGCCCGTCGAAGGGGCTCTTGTTGTCCTCGTCGCCGGGCTCGCCGGAGAGGACGACGACCACGCGGTCCTTCACGTCGAGGTCGGCGTAGTCGTCGTAGTCGAGGTCCTTGGCGGTGACGCCGAAGCCGGCGAAGGCGAGGGCGCCCTCGGCGTCGCCGCTGCGTGAGAACGGGAACGCGGCGAAGTCGCGCCCGAAGCGGAACTTCTTACCGGCCGACGTGAGCTGCGGCGTCCCCTTCACTTCGATCGCGACCGCCATCGTGAATGGCTGCCGGTACCGCTGGTCGAACGCGGGCTTCAGCCCCATCGAGATCAGCTGGCCCTCGAGGTACTCGGCCGCGCGGTGGATGCCTTGGGTGTCGGGGCCGCGGCCTTCGAGCGAGTCGTCGGCGAGCGTGTACACGTGCTCGCGCAGCGCACGCGCGGTGATGGTCGCGGTCTCGGTCGGGATCGCGGCGACGAAGCTCGGCTGCGACGCCGGCGCCGAAGCGGGCTGGGACGCGGGTTGGGAAGCGGCCGTCTCGGCGGGCGGCGGCGTGACGTCGGCGGTCGTGCGACAGGCGGCGAGCGTGAGGAGGAGCGGAGCGACGACGCGACGAGACACGACGCGTTCCCAATCACGAGACCTCGGTTGGACGCAACAAGGGGCTGGCCCGACGCCCCGTCGGGCGCCGGACCAGCGGGGTCGGTCAAAGGGTCTTCAGGTAGGTGACGAGGTCGTCGATCTGCGCGGCGTCGAGGCCGGACGTCACGCCGTGCGCGTCGCCGCCGCCACACCCGCGCTCGAAGCGTTGGTGCAGCGTCTCGGCGCAGCCGCTGTGCATGTACGGCGCGCGGGAGGCGAGGCCGCGGAGGCTCGGCACCTGGAACGCGCCGCCCGTCCCGACGTCCACCGTCGCGTTGTTCGTCAGGTTCGGACCCACGTGGCACGCGGTGCAGCCGACCGCCTCGAACAGCACGCGACCGCGCTCGATGGCGACCGTGTCGCTCGGCAGGCGGACGCGGAGGGGCTGGAGCGTGTCGAGCCAGCGGGCCATGAGGCCGGCCTGCTGCGAATCGACTTCGCCGGCGCCCATGCGGCGGGCCATGACCTCGTTGAGGAGGTGGTTCAGGTCGCTCATGTCGCCGTCCCAGTGGAACGGGGCGGTGCCGGTGAGGCCGCGCGACGACTGCGTGCGGCGCGCGCCGATGGTGCTGAAGTGCCAGACGTGGGCGTCGTCGCGGCCCTCGGGGTGGCAGGACGCACACGCGATGCCCGCCTGCTGCACGCGGTGGAACATCTCGTGGCCGGTGTGCGCGACGGAGTCGCCCGGGAGGTCGACGAACCGCTCGCCGATGCCGAGGCGCGCCGGCTGGCGCGAGAAGGAGACGAGCTCGCCGTTGGCGCGCGCGGCGACCGAGATCGCCTGCAGGCCGCTCGGGTAGACGCCGCCGCTGAGGCTCGAGCCGAACGACTCCACGTTCAGGTCGGCCCACAGCTCGAGCACGGAGTCGGCGCGGCGGTGCGCGCCGGGGCGCGCGACGTACACGCGCCCGACGTCGGCGATCTCGACGAGGTCGACGGACATCGCGGCGTCGAAGATCAGGCCGGTGCCCTTCACCACCCCGCTCGGCTCGACGTGCGTCATCCCGGCGCCGGTCGGCGGCTGGCCGCCGCGGTCGCCGCCGTATGCGCCGGTCGGGGCGGTGATGTCGATCTCCTGGGTCGACGCGTACTGGTGGAGCACGAGGACGCCGCCCAGGCTCGCCGGGACCATGCGCCACGCGACGACCGGATCCATCGGCGGTCCGAAGACCGTCGCGGGGTTGGGGCGGAACACGGTGGGAGCGCCCTCGGCGTGGATGCGGAGGATCTCCGCGGCGCGGAAGCGGCTCACCCAGGTGCGGCCGTTCTCGACGACGACGTCGCGGAGGTCGGTGGCGACGAACGTCGAAGTGAGCGGACGCGCGCCGGTCGGGTCGATGCGGAGGAGCTCACCGCCCACGCACACCAACAGCAGCAGGCCCTCGGCCTCGTCGTACGCGAGGCCGCGCGGCGCGGGGCAGACCGGGAGCCTCAGCTTCTGGGCGCCGTCCGCGAGGTCGATCGACAGGAGCACGCCGGCGCCGCGGAGCGCGACGAAGAGGTCGCCGCCCGGGACGAAGACGGCGCGGCCGGGGTCGTCGCCGGAGACGAGCGTGACCGTGTGCAGGAGGGTGCCCTCGTTGGCGTCGACGATGTGGACCAGGTCGCGATCGGGGTCGCCGACGGCGATGAGATCGCGGTCGTCGTCGATCGCGAGCGTGCCGCCGGAGATCGGTTTGGGTGCGGGGCTCGCTTCGGCGATCGGGCCGAAGTCGGCGGGGAACAGGAAGGGCTCGCCGCCGTCCCGACCCCCGCTGTGCGGGCCGTCGATCGGCCGCTCGCCCGGCGGCGTGTAGTACGTGATGTCGGAGTTACAGCCCCCACAGTGACTCGTCGAGCCCACCAGCATCGCCGCCATCAAGAACCTACGCATCGCGTTCCCTCCTCGTCGTCGTCACGGCCGAGGTC
>JAUHYN010000944.1 GCA_030426505.1 bacterium
GAACACGCGATTCGGCACGATCGATATCGCCGATGACAAGATCCTCACCTTCCCGGAAGGGCTCCCCGGCTTCGAGAGCAAGCGCTACGCGTTCGTCCACGACGAAGCCCACCCGGTGGTGCAGTGGCTGCAGTCGATCGACGAGCCTCACGTCGCGGTCATGACGATCGACCCGATCGACCTCCTGATCGCCTATGAACCGAAGCCCAAGGCCGGCGAGACGAAGCTCATCCGCCCCAACGCGGACGCGAAGGACGAGATCATCTACCGGGTGATCATCCGCCGCTCCGAGAACGAGGGGCAGCTGTACGTGAACCTGTTCGCGCCGATCTACATCAACGTGGATCGCCGGCTCGGGATGCAGGTCCCGCTGGTCGGGAGCGGGTACTCCGCGCGGGAGGTCTGGCCCCCGCCCCCGCCCACGCCGACCGCTGGCAACGATCCGTGATCCGCTGCTAACTTCGGCGGGCCGTGATCGAGCTCTTCACCTTCCTCGAGAAGAACAAGGCCGACATCATCGAAGACCTGATGGAGCGCATCCCGGCGACGGTGCCTGCGTACCTCAAGGTCCCGAAGCCCGAGCTCAGGCAGACGCTCGAACACCTGCTCGAAGCCTACGGCGACTACCTCGTGACCGGTGAGCCCGACACGCTCACGTCGGTACTCCGCTACATCACGAAGGTGCGCGCGCAGCAGAGCTTCAAGCTGTCGGACGTGTTGCGTTCGCTGTTGCTCATCCCGCCCGTGATGCGCGAGCGCCTCCAAGAGGAGTTCCGCGACAACGACTCCGCCGACGCGCGCGTGCAGTTCAACGACGCGATCGAGAAGTTCGAGGAGACGACCTACAACGCAGTGTGTCTGTTCGTGGACATCTTCCAGGAGTACCTGATGAACATGATGAACGAGCATCAGGACTACTTGAAGAAGACGAACCAGAAGTTCGGCGTCGACCTGTCCAAGTTCATCCTCTTCAAGGGCTGATGTCGGGAGGCGATCACAAACCGAAGCCCACCACCGCCGGGCACCTCCAACACGACGCGAACTACCACAAGAGCCAGTGGGCGCGCGTCGATGGCGGTGACGTCGAGGACGACGACTTCTTCGACGACGCAGGGAGCGAGGACTCCGGGCTGCTGCTCCCGAGCGCGAAGGCGCTCGGCCACCCCGACCTCCCCGAAGCCGAGATGCGGCCGCCCGAGTTCCTTCAGCCGCTCGAGGCGATGAAGGACATCTACATGAAGGTGCGACACCGGATGTCGCGCCGCACGCAGGAGCTCCTCGAGGGCGTGGACCTCGAAGACATGCTCGACATGCTCCGCGCGCTCTTCAAGGACGACAAGCTCGTGCGCAGCGGCGAGGCCCGCCACATCGGGCGGGTGCAAGCCGTCCTGAAGGACGACCCCGGACCGCTCCTCCTCGGCCTGCACGACCCGCGACTCACCGAGCTGTGGCGCCTGTTCCTGGACGACTGGGAGATCTGGGTGCCCGCCGGCGAGGAAGAGGACGGCGTGGAGCTCTTCTGGGAGGGCGAGGCGGAGGACGACGACGGAAACGTCATCGAGATGATGCAAGCGCTCGCCTTCCGAAGTGGTGAGATCAGCCTGCACGTGAAGCTGGGTGACATCGAGGATCGCGTCGTGTTCGACGGCGAGACGTTCTACCGGCTGAAGTCGGATCGGCAGGAGGAGCCCTCGCCGTGAGCTGCCCCGCCTGCGGAAGTCCGACGAAAGACACCGACTGGATCTGCTCGTTCTGCGACCACATCCTCGATCCGTCGGTCCTCGACGAGACCAGCACGGGCGACCTCGACGAGGGCCGCGAAGAGCGCACGCACGTGATCGCGTGGGACGATCACAAGAACAGCCAACAGATGCCGGAGGCCGTGATGCTCGGCGACGTCAGCGTCGCGGAGCAGGAGTTCGGCGTGATGCACGGCGCCGGCTCGGACGGCAAGGGCGGGACGTCGACGTTCCTCTACTACACGTCCGGCTCCACCACGCGCGTCATCCACCCCGACGCGATCCCGCGCGCCGCGAGCACGGACGCGACGATCCCACGCACGCCGTACGAGGACTTCATCCTCTCGTGCATCGACGGCAAGCGATCGGTGCGCGACATCCAACGCGCCTCGGGCCTCGCGCCGCAGGAGGTCGTCGTCACGCTGCTCACGTTGCTCGACAAGGGCGCGGTCGAGATCGAGACGTCGGACGGGAACGCGGGATCGTCGGATCTCGATCCGCCGAAGCCGGCCCGCGCCAAGTCGCGTCGCGTGACTCCGCAACCCAAGGCGCGCCCGACGAGCGCGGGCCGCCCGCGGCGTCGGTCGCGGATGCGCGAGCTGAGCGATCCGACGGACACGCTCGCGAAGGAGGATCTCGCGGCCGCGCGAGCTTCGCCGCCGCCGCTCCCCGCGGACTTCGACGATCTCCCGAGCGTCTCCGACTTCGAGGAGATCGTGGACGAGCTCGAGGCGTCGGAGGGTCGTCTGCCTCGCAAAGACTCGCTCTCGGACGTGTGGGCGGAGACCAACGATCGCGTGCGCGTGGTCGAGCCGACGCCGCTCGAGGAGGACGCGGCGGAAGAGGTCACGAAGGCCGTCCCGATCCCCGAGAAGCCCCCGAAGAAGCGGAAGAAGTCGAAGAAGAAGGAGCGCGCGAAGAGCGCGAAGAGCGCGAAGAAGGGGCGCAAAGGATCGCGGCGCGGCGTGAGTGCCTCGGCGTCGCCGCCGATCCCGAAGGCGCCGCCGCCCGTGCCGGACCCGTCGGAGATCCAGCCGCGCGCGCCGCTCCAGGATCCCGCGGAGGCGAAGCGCCGCCCCCCGCCGCTGCCGGACCCGTCGGAGATCAACCCGCGGGTCAGCACGGAGGAAGAGCTCGAAGCCGCGCTCCTCGCGCCGACGCCGCCGCCGTTGGTGGTGCCCGCCGAGGACCTCGATCCGACGCCGCCGCCCCGCCCGCGCGACATCAGCGTGAAGCCGATCCCGCTCGACCCCGCGTTCCTCGTCGAGGTGCCGCCGTCGGGGACGGGCCCGCTCCCCCGGGGGCTCGCGCCGGAAGACGACGACGACGAGGCGCCGATCGTCGCCCCGCTCGGCGGCGCGTCCGCGCGCAAGCCCTCCGACGCGGAGCGCAAGGCGCAACGCAAGCGCGCGCTCGCGGCGGCGGTGAAGCGCGGCCCGATCCAGGAGCGCGTGCGCGGCCAGAACGATCGCTCGCGGCGGCGCGGCAAGGAGTCGCCGTCCGGGCCCGCCCCGGTCCTCTCCGACTCGAGCCCCACCGCGCCGCCGCCCGCTCCCGCGCCCGCTCCGGAGAAGGAGGAGCGCCCGCAGATCGACAACGCGCGGATGGTGAAGGCGCAGAAGCTGTTCGACCAGGCGCTCGTCGACAAGGCGGACGGCAACCTCGTGTCGGCCCGGATGAACATGAAGCTCGCGCTCACGTTCGACCCGACCAACGAGCTGTACCAGCAGGCCTTCGAGGATCTCTCGAAGAACCCCAACGCCACGCCCGGCGGCACGCCCGAGGGGCGGTCGCGCGCGCGCGAGCTCTACGACGAAGCGACCGAGGCCGAGAACCACGGGAATGTGGACCGGGCGATCGAGCTGTTGGAGAAGGCCTTGGCGGAGTCGAAGCAAGCGCCGTTCTTCAACCGGCTCGGCGTGATCCTCGCGACCAAGAAGGGCGAGTACGAGCGCGCGCAGAGGTTGATCGAGGAAGCGCTCGAGCTCGCGCCGGGGAACGCGCTCTACGAGAAGAACCTCTCGAAGGTGTTGTCGAAGGCGGCGACCGCGGACATGCGTTCGGAGCGCGGCGGCGAGAAGAAGGGCGG
>JAUHYN010000945.1 GCA_030426505.1 bacterium
GACGCGCGAAGACGCCGCGATGACGGCACGTTCGGCGCGCAGGGGGAAGACGGCCGCGACGCGTTCGGCGACGCTCGCGAAGACGGCCGCGACGCGCTCGGCGACGGTCGCGTTCGCGAAGACGGCGGCGACGCCGCGCACGGCGACGGTCGGTCCCGCGCCGCGCTCGGCGACGCTCGCGCTCACGAAGGCGCGCGCTCCGCGCTCGGCGGCGACCGCGCTCGCGAAGACGGCCGCACCGCCGCGCTCGGCGGCGACCGCGCTCGCGAAGACGGCCGCACCGCCGCGCTCGGCGGCGACCGCGCTCGCGAAGACGGCCATGCCCCGACTCCGTCACGCACGCCCGACGACGTCCGGGCCGAGCACCGCGCCGCGCTCGACCGCGCCCGCGCGCTCGTGCAGGACGACGCGCCCGCCGCGCAGCGCATCGCGCAGTCCGTGCTCGATCGCCGCGCCGACGGTGCCGAAGCGGTCGATGCGCTCGCGGTGATCGCGGACGCGCACCGGCGCCGCGGCGACCACCGCCGCGCCGCCGACTTCTACGCGCGCGTCGCCGCGCACCCGGCCGGTCGCGGCTACGCGGAGGAGGCATTGCTCCGCCGCGCGAAGGTGCTGCGCGCCGTCGGCGATCACGACGCGGCGCTCGGCGCGCTCGAAGAAGCCGGCCGTCGGTTCGCGCGCGGACCGCTCGCGCCCGAGCGCGTCGCGCTCATGGTCGCCACGCTCGTCGACCTCGGTCGAATCGACGACGCCGAAGCCGCGCTCGACGACGCCGAAGACTCGCCCGCCGTCCGCGCCGCGCGGCGCGAAGTACAAAACGCGCGACGATTGATGAAGTCGAACGGGAGCGGCTACCCATGACCGTGAGACTCGCCACCACGCTGCTCGTCGTCCCGCTCGCCGCGCTGTCCTGTACGCAGGACTTCACGATGCAGGAGGTCACCTCCACCCAGATCTCCGCCTCCGCCGGCGGCGTCGCGAAGAGCCACGACGGCCTCCTCGAGCTGGAGTTCGCGCCCGGCGCGCTCGCCGAGGACACGGAGATCCGCATCGAAGCGAAGCGCGATCTCATGAGTTCGCAGATCGAGTCGCGCGCGGTCTACGAGCTGTCGCCCGACGGCCTGCAGTTCGAGGGCGACGTGTTCGTGCGCTTCATCGCCGAGGGAGCGACCGAAGAGCTCGTGGTCGTGAACCTCGACACCGGCACGCCGGTGGAGCTCGAGGACTCGGATCACGACTTCACCACCGGCGTCGTCACCGCGAAGCTCGAGCACTTCTCGCTCTACGCACTGATCTTCCGGTACCGCGCGTGCCGCAACAAGGTGTGCGGCGCGACGTGTCAGCTCTGCCCGCCGTGGCGTCCCAACTGCACGGAGCCGCCCGGCGGTCCGCGCACCTGCAGCCCGCAGGGCGCGTGCATCCCGGCCTCATCACCGGCCGCGCAGTGCATCCAACCGCGCGACGGCGGCGTGCGCGACGGGTACGTCCCCGGCCTCGACAGCGGCGTCACCGACGGCTTCGTCCCCGGGCTCGACAGCGGCGTTACGGACGGCTTCGTCCCCGACGGGAGCGTCCGCGACGGCGGATTCAACGGCGCCGTCACGGAGACGGAACCCAACGACTCGGTTACGAACGCACAGCACCTCCCGGTCGCCGTCGGCCTGCCGGTCACCGTGACGGGCGCCGTGAACCCCGCGAACGACGAGGACTATTACTCCTTCATCGTCCCGCCCGGGACCTCGATGCAGGTCCACGCGGTCACGTACGACCAACCCCAACCCTACGGCTGCCTCAACGCGGACACGGTGCTCGCGTTGCTCGACGACATGGGCAACCTCCTCGTCGACAACGACGACGGCGGGGAGGGGCGTTGCTCGCGTGTCGTCCAGATTCTGCCGAGCGGGCTCTATCACCTGCGCGTGGGGACGTTCGCGGGGCAGTCGACCACGCCGTACCGCCTCGAGGTCATCCTCACCCCGATCGTACACCCGAACGACGGCGGCCCGCAGGACGGCGGCGCCGGCCCGCTCCGCGATGGCGGCGGGTTCCGCGACGGCGGTGTCGGCGCGGGCCCGGACGGGGGGAGCTTCCCGCTCGGCGCGAGGTACTTCGATACCGAGCCCAACGACGTCAGCCCCGTCGCGTACTGGACGCCGTCCTTCACCGTGACCGGCACGATCGCCCCCGTGAACGACGTGGACCGCTTTGGCTTCGTCATCCCGGGCAGCGGCATCGCGGTGGTCCAGATGACGACGTACACCGTGTTCGGCGACCCCTCGGGGTGTTCCGCGGATACCGTGCTGCGGCTCTACGACTCGAGCGGAGCCCTGATGGACATGAACGACGACTACAACGGGATCGGCTGCTCGCGCATCTTCGCGAACCTCGCGCCCGGGAACTACATCATCGAGGTGACCGGCTTCGGGCCCTCGATCATCGCCCCGTACTACCTGGACGTGTTCCGCCTCTTCTGAGCCCGCGCCGATTTCATTTGGTCCCCCGGGCCCACATCCCCTAAGACATCTCGCACGATGTCCAAGCTACCGGTCATCGCCCCCGAGGCACCGGTGACTCCCGAACCTGCGTTCGAGGGGCCCCTCGCGTACGCGTCCGCGCTGTCGCCGAAGCGCATCTACGTCGACACGTTCGGCTGCCAGATGAACGCGCACGACTCGCAGCGGATGGTGAGCCTCATGGCGGGCGAGGGCTACGCCCCCACCGACTCCCCGGACGACGCGGACCTGATCGTCCTCAACAGCTGCAGCGTCCGCGAGAAGGCCGAGCAGAAGGTCCGCACCCGCGCGGGGCAGATGAAGCGCATCAAGCGGAAGAACCGCGACGTCGTCCTCGCGATCGGCGGGTGCGTCGCGCAGCAGGAGGGCCAGCGGATGCTCGACCGCATCCCGCAGGCCGACATCGTCTTCGGGCCCGACCACATCGCGCGCCTCCCGGATCTGGTTCGCCAGGTCCGCGAGGATCGTCGGCGCATCCTCGAGACGGACTTCCTCGACCGCGACGCGTACGAGTTCCCGGCCATCACGGACGAGAACCCGGCCGAGGTCAGCGCGTACGTGAGCGTGATGAAGGGCTGCGACAAGTTCTGCACCTTCTGTATCGTCCCGTTCACGCGCGGCCGTGAAGTGAGCCGCTCCGCCGACGAGATCGTCGAGGAAGTGAAGAAGCTCGCGGGGCAGGGCAGCCAGGAGATCGTGCTGCTCGGCCAGACCGTGAACAGCTACGGGCGTCGCAAGCAGGACGGTCAGATCCCGTTCCACGAATTGCTCGCGCGCGTCGCCGCGGTCGACGGCGTGAAGCGCGTCCGCTTCACCTCGCCGCACCCGTCGGACTTCTCCGAGGGGCAGATCCAGGCGTTCGCCGAGATCCCCGAGCTGTGCCCGCACATGCACCTGCCCGTGCAGTCGGGGAGCACGAAGGTCCTCGCCGCGATGCGCCGCGGGTACTCGCGGGAGCAGTACCTCGAGATCTGCGATCGCCTGAACGAGGTCGCGCCGCACGTCGCGCTCACCACCGACATCATCGTCGGCTTCCCGGGCGAGACCGAGTCGGACTTCGAGGAGACGCTCACGCTGATGGAGCGCGTGCGCTTCCAGGCCTCGTATTCGTTCGCATACTCCGAGCGGGTCGGGACCCGGGCGCTGCAGATCGAGCCCGCCATCCCGGTCGAGGAGCGGATGCGCCGGCTGCACGTCCTCCAGGATCTGCAGAACCGGCTCACGAAGACCTGGCTCGACGGCATGGTCGGCGCGCGGTTCGAGGTGTTGGTCGAGGGCCCGTCGAAGAGCGACGCCTCCCGCAGCACGGGCC
>JAUHYN010000946.1 GCA_030426505.1 bacterium
CCGTCGCCGACAAAGGCGAGCCGCGCGCCGTTCTGGCGCAACTCGGCCAGCGCCGCGGTCTTGCCGTCGGGCAGCACCTCGGCCACCACGTGGTCGATCCCCACATCGCGCGCGATGGCTTCGGCGAGATCGAGATCGCCGTCGTAGATCGCGCGCCCCACGACCACGCCCGCGACCGGCGTCGCGCGCAACGCGTCGACGTCGGCGAGGTTCTTCACGCCGCCCGACGCGAACACCGGGAGCGACACCTGGTTCGCGACTTCGACCGTGGCCTGGACGTTCACGCCCTGGCCGGTCCCGTCGCGCGCGATGTCGGTGGTGATGATGCCCGCCGCGCCGACCTCCTCGGCGAAGCGCGCGACCGCCTCCACCGTCTGGTCCGAAGCCTCCGTCCAGCCCTCGGTGCGGACCAGGCCGTCGCGCCCGTCGATGCCGGCGAGGATCCGCCCGGGGTGACGCGCGCAGAGGGAGGCGAACGTCTCGGGCGCCTTCACGATCATCGTGCCGAGCATCGCGTAGCGCACGCCGGTCGCGAGGAGGGCGTCCACCGCTTCTTCCGTGCGGAGTCCGCCGCCGACCTCGATCTCCACGTCGACGGCGTCGGCGATCGCGCGGATCACTTCGAGGTTCTCCTGTCGCCCGTCGAACGCGCCGTCGAGATCGACCACGTGGATGCGCGTGGCGCCCGCGGCCACGAATTGTCTGGCGACGGCGATCGGATCGGACGCGACGGTCCGCGTCGAGTCGCGCGCGCCTTCCCTGAGGCGCACACACCGGCCCTCGGACAGGTCGATCGCGGGGAGGATGAGCACCGAAGACTCAGGGGGCCTTGTCGAGCTTGCAGTCGACCGACGCGGTCGGCTGGCTCGTGACCGCGAGCGCGCGGACGCACGTCGTGTAGCCGTCGAGCTCGAACTGGATCGAGTGCGCGCGGTTGCCCTCGAGGTTCTTGAACGTGAACGGCGTCTTCGCGCCGGTGTCCGATCCGTCGAGCAGGATCTTCGCGCCCGGCGGAGTCGTCGACAGCGACACTTCGACGAGCGGTGCCTGCGACCCCTGCCAGAGCCACACCGCGTACGCGATCGCGCCCACGAGTGCGCCGAGGCCCGCGATGAAGAACACCAGCCCGAGCTTGTCGCTCTTCTCCGGCGCGTCCTCCGCGAGGACGGTGCGCGAACGCGGCGTCACCTGCTGACCGGCGTCGTGCTGGATCGGCGGGCGCGCCTGCGGCTGCATCTGCGGCGGCGGCGGGCGCGGGGTCGGGATCGGCACGCGGGGCGCGCGCGCCTGGTTCGCGGCGTGGACCGCCGGGTCGACCGGCTGCACCGAGACCTCGCTGCGCCGGGGCCGGACCTGGATGCCCGGCGAGTAGTCGTGCCGCGCGCGCGCCGCGTTGTTGCGCAGCTCGGCCATCTCCTCGGCGGAGAGCGTCCCGAGCATCGTCGGCAGCTCGCCGTGATCGCCGTGATCGGCGTGCTCCTCGCCGGGGAGGTCTTGCGCCGGCATCTCGAGGTTCGTCGGGCCGTCGTCGTCGTGGCCCTCCTCGTCGAAGAGGCCGCGGACCTGCGACGAGAAGCGGCGGCGCGAAGTCCCCGGGTTCGTGTACCCGCTGTGCGCGAGGAACGCGGGCGCGCCGGCCTCCGCCGGGTCCTGCATCGGCTGGGGGCTGCGCGAGATCTCGACCACGCGATCGCGTTGGCCGCGGGGCAGGGCGTCGGCGCTCGACTTCTCGTCGATGACGACCCTCGGGCTCTTGCGCTCGGGCTGTCCGCCCTGCGGCTGCGCGGGGACGAGCTCCTCGGCGCGGCCCTGGACCATCGCCTCGATCAGCGCGTCGTCGTCGCCGCGCGCGCGGGCTTGGCGCTCGAGTTCGATGCGATCCGCGAAGAGGTCCGTCATGAAGCGCCCGAGCATCGAAGTCGGGGCGGGCGTGCGGTTCTCCTGGAGGAAGCGCTCGAGCGCGTTGAGCATCTCGCCCGCGGACGAGAAGCGATCGCCGGGCGCCTTGCGCATCGCGCGCATGAAGATCTCGCCGAGCATCGACGGGAACTGACCGTCGAGCGAGCACGGGTGCGGCGGATCCTTGTCGAGGATCGCGCGGAGCACTTCCATGTCGGACTCCGCGTAGAACGGGTGGCGCCGCAGGAGCAGCTCGTAGAAGACCTCCGCGAGCGCGAACAGATCCGAGCGGCCGTCGACCTTCCCGCCGCTGACCTGCTCCGGTGACATGTACGCGAACTTGCCTTTGATGAGCCCCGCGCGCGTCTGGTGGAGGCGGCCCTCGGCCTTCGCGACGCCGAAGTCCACCAGCTTCACCGTGCCGTCGTACGTGACGATGATGTTCTGCGGTGACACGTCGCGGTGGACGACGTTCATGTGACGCCCGTTGCGATCGGTGAACGCGTGCGCGTAGTCGAGCGCGTCCAACGCGCTGCAGCAGATGCGAACCGCGAGCGGCATCGGCAGCTCGGCGTCGCGGCCGTGCAGGCGCGCGAGGAGGTCGCGCAGATTGACGCCGCGCAGCAGCTCCATCGAGATGAAGAGCGAGCCGTCGAGCTCGCCGAGCTCGTAGATGTGGACGACGTTCGGGTGCCTGAGCTGCGAGGCGATGTTCGCCTCGTCGTAGAACATCTGGACGAACTCTTGGTCCGACTGCAGCTCCGGCAGCAGGCGCTTGAGCACGACCTCGCGCTCCTGCCCGTTCGCGGTGCGCATCCGAGACAGATAGATCTCGGCCATACCGCCGGACGCGATCCGTCCGATGATCTCGTATCGATCCTCGGCCGCGATCGTCGGGTCGATGCCCGCCGCGGTCGGTCTGGGGCCTACGTGCGCCAAGCGGTCAGGTCTCAGTGATAGTCAGGGTCCGGGCGTGACGCAAGGCCGCCCGATCGGTCAGGTCGCGAACCGGCGCGGCGCCCTGATCTGGAACACTTGCACCGACATCGGGTGGACTCGGGTCGCCCATGTCAGGCCGCCGGGGCCGACTTCGGCGGCGCGGGCGGGGCCTCGAGCGACTCCGCGTAGGCCTTGACAGGCCCGGCGAGGAACTTCTCGAGGCGCAGGTTGATCAGCTCCGGCTGCTCGATGAGGGCGGCGTGCGATCCGCGCGGGATCTCGAGGAGCTCCGCCTTCGACATGCGCTCGGCCATCTCGATCGAGAGGTGCCGCGGGGTGAAGAGGTCGCGCTCGCCCGCCACGACGAGCGCGGGGCAGCGGATCTCGCCGAGGATGTCCGACGCGTCGTGCTCCTGCGCGGCGCGCACCATCTCGAAGAATACGCGCACGTCCTGCCGAGCGAGGTGTTCGAGGTAGGGATCGAGATCCGTCTTGCGACAGAGGTCGGGGTGAACGAGGCCCGACCACCGAGCGAACTGCCACATGATCGGCTTCCGCAGCGTCATGCGCATGCCCATCGAGATCACGTCCGGGATGCGCGACGCGATCGCATACGCGCCCTTGTAGACGGTGCGACCGATCCGCGGATCGATGAACGTGTCCGCGGGGTGCCCGAACGCCCCGAGCATCGGCACGAGCGCGAGGGCGCGGTCGGGGAACAACCGGTAGAACTCGAAGATCACCTGACACCCCATCGAGTGCCCGAGGAGGACGGCGCGCTCGATGTGGTTCGCGTCCATCACGCGCGCGAGATCGTCCGCGACGTTCGCCATCGTGATGTTCTCGATGCGGTCCGGGACACCGCTCGCGCCGTGCCCGCGGTAGTCCCACACGACCACGCGATGGGTCTTCGAGAACATCTCGCCGACGTAGTCCCAGAAAAACGTGGATACGCCGACGCCGTTGTTGCAGACGATCGCCATCCC
>JAUHYN010000947.1 GCA_030426505.1 bacterium
TCGCGGTGTTCTGGAACGCGAAGTACGTGTGCGCCGCGACGTCGAGATCGCCGGCGACCTTCTCGAACTTCGCGGAGGCCTCCAGCTCGACGCCGCGCGAGACGTACGTCCCCGCGTTCGTCGTCACGGATTGGTTCGCGTACGTCGGGAACGAGAAGATGTAGTCGTCGACGAACGACAGGTACGCGGTCGCCTGCGCGCGCAAGCCGTCTTTCGCGTAGCCCGCGACGAGCTCGCCGGTGTGCGCGGTCTGCGGTCGGATGCCGGCCGACGCGCAGGGGTCGTAGTCCAGGCAGCCGATCGAGTCGCCGATGTACGCGGGCCCGCGGTAGAGCTGGTCCGGCGACGGCGTGCGGTACGCGCTCCCGTAGAGCGCCTTGAAGTAGAGGTGATCCGTCGCGCGCAGCACCGCGCCGAGGCGGCCGTTCACCGCCGACGCGTAGATGCTGTGGAAGTCGTAGCGGAGGCCGCCGATCACGTCGAGGAGGTCGAGGGGCTTCGCGAGGAGCTGCAGGTACAGGCCGACGTTCGTGAACGTGCGTTGGTCGACCGCGGAGGTCGACAGCAGCCGAGTCGAGCCGGCCTGGTTGAGGCCGACGTCTTCGTCGAACACCGCGCGCGTCGTGGTGAGCTCCTCGATGTCGACGTCGAGGTCCGTCCCCGCGCGCACGCCGAGGTTGAACTTCGGGAGCTCCCACCGCACCTCGAGGCCCGACAGCACGGACTGACTCTCGAACTCCTCGACGAAGTGCCGCGCCTCGTCGGGGCTCAGCGCGAACGCGGAGAGCGGTCGAATCTGGTGCCCTTCCAGCGGGCGCCCCTGCGCGTACGAGGTGAACGCGCGGAGCCCGGTCTCGTTGCTGAGCTGCACGTCGTAGCCGAGCCGCGTCCAGACGTTCGAGAGGCGCACGCGCGAGAAGTGGGTGAGGGCGCCGTAGTCGAGCCACTCCGCGGCGGCGTCGACGCGCTGCCAGCCCGCCATCAACGTGAACTTCCCGCGCGCGCCGAGGTCGTAGCCGATGGTGCCGAACAACGACAGCGGTCGTGACGTGTCGTCCACGCTGAGTCCGCCGCGCCCGGCGGTCAGCTCGTCGCGGAACGGGGAGGTGTCCGGGATGCGCAGCCCCGATCGATCGTTGACCGTCATCTGCGCCGCCGCGAGGACGGACAGCCGCCCCTGCGAGGTGCCGAGGACGACGTCGAAGCTCCCCGAAGTGCGCGGGTCGCTCGTCCCGTCCGGAGCTTCCGCCGAGGTCGAGAAGCCGACGCGCCCCGTCACCGCGCCGCCGCCGACGTCTCCGCCGCGCCGCGTGATGATCTGCAGGACGCCGAGGAACGCGTTCGCGCCGTACAGCGCGGAGCCCGGTCCGCGCACGAGCTCGATGCGATCGACCGCGCGGATCGGGATCAACTCCAGCCCGAGCAACGTCCCGTTGGTGGGGCGGAACGTGACGGGGTGGTCGTCGATCAGCACCTTGATGATGCGTGACATCCCGCGCGCGCCGCTGTGGATGCCGCGCATGCCGACGTCGACGAAGACGTGGTCGTCGATGACGTGCAGCCCCGCGATCGCGCGGAGCGCCTCCGGCACGCTCTCGTAGCCGCGCGTGCGGATCTCCTGCTGCGTGATCACCCAGACCACCGCGGGGGCGTCCTGCGGCTCGGCGGCGTTGCGCGTCGCGGCGGTCACGACCTCGCGCTCCTGATACTCCTCGACCGCGCGGAGCTCGTCCGGGCGCTCGACCGCGACCGCGGGCGGCGGCGGCGGGGACTCGAGGGGAGGCGGAGGCGGTGGAGGCGGCGGCGCGGGCGCGCCGCGCAAGGCATCTTGCATGCGGCGGCTGATGCCCAAGATCTCGTCGGCGCGCTCCTCGGAGAGCGGGCGCATCGCGTCGGCGAGCGACTCGAGCCGTTGGATGTCTTCTGTCGCGCGCGCGCCGAGCTCGCGTGGCTCACCGTCGACGACGCGAGGCGGTGGCCGGGGCGGTTCGATCGGCGCGGCGTCCGCCTCGAGCTGCGCGATCAGGGCCTCGATCTGATCCACGTCCGGCGGCGGATCGGGTTGATCGAGGTAGCGTCGGAACCACGCGGCCGCGCGCGCCGGTTGGTTTACGCTCAGGTACGCCTGCGCGATGTTGAACTGGACGTTGGGGTGGGGGAGCGTCGCGTTCGCTTCCTCGAGGAGTCGGATGCCCTCGTCGAACTCCTTCGCGCGGATCTTCCGCATCCCTTCGCGGAACGCGCGCCGCGCTTTGGTGCGCGCGTCCGCCCAGGCGTCATCGGGCGTCGCGAGCGAAGCGGCGGTCACCAGAGCGGCGACGATCGAGAGGGAGCGCAGGTGCATTCGGCCCGGCGCGATTGTCGCGACCCTCTTGGTTTCGATCCACCTTCCGACCGTTTTTGTCCCGGAGGCGGCGGTCGGGTCAGCGAGCGCCGCGAAGCGTCAGTATGGGTTGTCGCGGAACGTCGGTCCGGCGTCCTCGTCCTCGGCCTCGGATTCGGTCTTCGCCGGCTCCTTGGTCGGGCGCGCGGGGCGCCGCCGCGCCTTCTTCCTGCGTTTGGCGGCCGCGGCGCGGTCCGGCGCGTCCGAGGACTCGACCTCCGCCTCGGCCGGCTCCGTGGGAGGCTCGGGCGCCTCGACCTTCGCCTCGACGGGCGGCGGGGCGACGAGCTCAGGGGCCTTCGCTGGGGGCGGTTCGGTCTTCGGGTCGGCCTTCGCGGGCGGCGGAGCGACGTCGGCCGAGGGCGGGGGGAGCGGCTTCGTCGCGCCGGCGCGCCCGTTCGGGAGCGTCGCCACCACGTAGATCAGGGTCCCGAGCGCGACGAGGAACCCGAGGCCGGCGAGGATCACCGGCCACCGCGCGCCCGCGGGTGCCTCCGGCGACACCGCGCTGCCCGCGGAGCGGAGCCCGGTGGGCGTGGGCTCTTCCGGCGCCTCGACGCCCGAGAAGCTCGCCTCCTTCAACTGGGACGTGCGCCCCTCCGACTGGAGGCCGCTCACGCTCCCGCTCGGGTTGCCGAACACGGCGAGCGCCTCCTTGAGGTACGCGAGCAGCTCGTCCATCGAGCCGTAGCGATCGTTACGCGACTTCTCGAGGCAGCGCCGCACGATCTCTTCGAGCTCGGGCGGCACTTCGACGTTCGCGTTGAGCGATCGCATCGACGGGACCGCGTGGTTCACGTGTTTGTAGATCACGTCGACGCCGGTCGCGCCCGTGAACGGCGCGTGACCGGTGAGCATCTGGAACATGATCACGCCGAGCGAGTAGATGTCCGTCCGCGGGTCGAGCGGCTGCCCGTGGATCTGCTCCGGCGACATGTACTTCGGCGAGCCGAGCAGCGTTCCGGTGCGTGTGAGCTCGCCTTCGAGCGGTCCGAGCGCGCTCTTCTCGTCGTCCGCGCCCGCCGCGCCCTCCGGGACGAAGAGCTTCACGAGCCCGAAGTCGAGCACCTTCGCGAACGGGCTCTCGCCGTCGTCGAGGATGAAGATGTTCCCGGGCTTGAGGTCGCGGTGGATGATGCCGGCGTCGTGCGCTTCCCGGAGCGCGCGGCAGATCTGCATCGCGAGGCGGGTCGTGGTGACGGCGTCGTACGGGCCGTCGCGCGCGATCACCCGCGACAGCGAGCGCCCCTTGAGGAGCTCCATCGCGATGTAGAGCTCGCCCTCTTCGCCTTCGCCGTAGTCGAACACCGTGATGGTGTGCGGGTGACTGAGCTTCGCCGCGATCGCCGCCTCGAGGAAGAAGCGCTTCACGAACTGCGGGTCCGAGCGCTGGTACTCCTCGTTGAGGATCTTGATCGCGACCGATCGCTCCAGCG
>JAUHYN010000948.1 GCA_030426505.1 bacterium
GGCGCCGGTGACCCGACCCGCCACACCGGTGACCTCTCCGGTCAGCAGGTCCTCGTCGCGGGCAACAGCGTGACCATCACCTTCACGAGCGACTACTCGATCACCGGGTGGGGCGCGCGCGTGCGCGTCTTCGAGCTCGAGCCCTGCACCTGCACCGAGCAATACCAGCCGGTCTGCGGCGCGGACGACCAGACCTACGACAACAGCTGCTTCGCGCAGTGCGCCGGCGTCGCCGTCGCGCACAGCGGCGAGTGCCGCTCGAACGGTTGGATGCGCGTGCCGCTCGCGCTCGCTTCGGAGCACCCGTACACGAACGACTTCGACTACACGTGGGAGATCCGCGAAGCCGGCGCGAGCAACATCCGCGTCCACTTCTCCACGATCGACGTCGAGCGCGGCTACGACTTCGTGCGCGTCCTCGACGCCAACGACCGCGTCATCGCGACGTACACCGGCAACGCTACGGACGTGACCACGCCGGACATCCCGGGCGACACCGCGCGCGTCCAGTTCACGTCGGACTACTCCGTCACGCGCTGGGGCTTCGCGATCGACGGCTACGAGGTCACCGCCGGCTGCAACGTCGACGCCGACTGCGGCCCGGGCCGCGTGTGTACGCAGGTCCAATGCATCCGCGCGCCGTGCCTCGCGATCTGCGAGACCGCGAACACCGGCGGCACCACGTACCAGGACGTCACGCTCACCGAGCTGAACGCGAGCCCGAACGCCTTCAACGGCCAGATGATCCGCGTGACCGGTGAGCCGAGTGCCCTCGCGCGCTGCACGCGCATGGGCTGCTCGCAGGCCGACCCGTGCTGCAACCGCTGTAGCGCGAACCTCACGATCGGCCAGGGCATCGAGCTGCGCGACGCGAGCGGGCAGGGCTACGGCTGCGACGGCGACGAGTGCTCGTGGCAGACGACCTGCCGCGCGTTCCAGCCGGACAACAACGGCCCGTACCTCTTCGAGGGGCGCTTCAGCGTCGACCAGTACGGCGCGCGAGCCATCACCATCGATTCGTACCGCGCCGCCGACTGCCAGCGCCGCGGCTGCAGCGGCCAGGCCTGCTCCAACAACCCGAACGTCATCACGACCTGCGACGCGCGCCCCGAGTACGCGTGCTACGCGCGGACGAACTGCGAGCCGCAGCGCGGCGGCCACTGCGGCTTCACGCAGACCCCCGAGCTCCAGCAGTGCCTCGCGAACGTCAACACGCAGCAGACCGTCGTGGTCGCGTCGGCCGACACGCCGCTGTCCATTCCGGACAACGACGCGCGCGGCGCCTCGAGCACGGTGCGCGTGCTCGGCAACGGCACGGTCGGCTCGCTCACGGTCTCGGTCGCGATCACGCACACGTATCGCGGCGACCTCGTCGTTACGCTCGTCTCCCCGTCCGGCACGCGCCACGCGGTGCATGACCGCGCGGGCGGCAGCGCCGACGACGTGATCCTCCAGGACCTCGCGATCTCCGCCTTCGACGGCGAGGCGATCGGCGGCGAGTGGACCCTCGAGATCGTCGACACCGCGCGCGCGGACGTCGGCACGCTCGAGGGCTGGTCGCTCACGATTCAGTAACGGCGGGTGATAGAATCCCGGGCGATGGCCCGGTCGGCACGGGACGCGGCGACGTACCAGGACGTCCTGGCGGCGCCGGAGGACATGGTGGCGGAGCTGATCGGCGGCGAGCTGTTCCTGCTGCCGCGGCCGGCGAAGCGTCACACGTTCTCGGCGTCGGTCCTCGGCTCCGAACTCATTCAGCGGTTCCAGCGGGGCAAAGGCGGCCCCGGAGGCTGGTGGATTCTCCACGAATCCGAGATCCACTTCGGCCACGACGTCCTCGTCCCCGACCCTCGCGGGGTGGCGCCGCTCGTCGACGCCCGAGTTCGAGCTCGACGCGGTGTGGCCGCCCGAGCCCTCAGCGGCGCCGTAGCTTCGCGTACAGCGGCATGTGATCGCTGACGTCTCCGGCTGCCTTCAGCACGCCGCTCGCCTCCACCGTCCACGTGTCCGAGGCCATGATGTAGTCGAGGCGCCGGTTCGGCGCGTGCGCCGGGAAGGTGAAGTACTCGGCTTGGTTCGGGCCGAACGTGTCCGGGCCGATCGTGTCGGCGAGGCCGTCGATCGCGCGCAGCGTGGCGACGGTCGGGTCGCCGTCGTGGTCGGTGTGCGGCTCGTCCACGTAGCCGGAGCGCACGTCCGACTCGGGCGGGACGGAGTTGAGGTCGCCGCCGAAGAGCTTGTCGCCGTCGTAGTTCGCGATGGTCGCCGCGATGTGCGCCGCCTGCTGCTCGCGGTTGCTGCGCGAGAACGCCTCGAGGTGCGTGTTGAACACGCGCAGCGTCGAGTCACCGATCTTCACGTCCGCCGCCTGCAGGTACCGGAACAAGTAGAAGAGGTTGTAGTGGAAGGCGTTCTCGGCGGGCTTGTCGAGGAGCTCGACCTCGTTCCGCGTGATCGGGAAGCGCGAGAGGATCGCGCCGCCGCTCCGCATGTGCCCGAAGTGATCCTCGACGGGCCAGTACGGGAACGGCACCCAGTTCGCCGTCCAGCTCTCGGCGTACGCGACGTACGGGAGCCCCGCGAGCTCGGCGAGGCGCTTTGCCTGGTCGACGCCGTAGCTCCGCGTGCTGTCGAAGTCGACCTCCTGCAGCAACACGAGGTCCACGCCCGCGTCGCGCAGCACGCGGCCCATCTTTTCGATCGAGCGGTCGAAGTGTTCCTTCGGTTTGCGGCTCCCCGTCCCCTCGCTGCCCCAGCCGTACCCCCACGCGATGTTCCACACCACGACGTCGAGGGTGTCCGTCGCGGTGCTGGTCGCTGCGCCGTCGATCGTGACGATCGGCTGCGACGTGGTGTGCGGTGACTGCACGCCGCCCGCCATCCAGAGGATCGCGAGGACGAGGGAGACGACGACGAGGAGCCCGGCGAGCAGCACGCGACGCACGGCTCAGCCCGGCGGCCAGGCGAGCTGCCGTCCGCCGAGGAGGTGCAGGTGGATGTGGAAGACGCTCTGGCCCGCCTCCGCGCCGTTGTTGAACACGAGGCGGTAGCCGTTCGTGAGGCCCTCATCCTTCGCGATCTTCTTCGCGACGACCACGAGGTGCCCGACGAGCGCCTCGTCGGACTCGTCGAGGTTCTCGATCATGTCGATCGGCTTCTTCGGGATCACGAGGATGTGCGTCGGGGCGCCCGGGTTGATGTCGCGGAAGGCGAGGGCGCGGTCGTCCTCGTACACGATGGTGGCCGGGATCTCGCGATCGATGATCTTCGCGAAGATCGTCTTTTCGCTCATGCCGTCGTCATGACACGGACGGCCGACCCCTTCAAGGCGACCCCGTCGAGTTCGAGGCCCGCCACCCCTACGCGACTTCGCGAGCGGGACGGGAGCCCGCCGTTGCTCTGCGGGGAGCGGCGCACGCGAGCGTCCGGTGGGGTCGCAGCTGCGAGGACGGCCACGGGACCGGTGTGCGCGGCGCACCACGAAGTACCGATCTGAGTACCGCGTACTCGACTGCGCCTGCCTTCGTCGAAACCCAACGAATTTCGCTCGTCATCCATTCGATCGGCACCTCCCTTTGAGTTCCACGTGCTTGACGTCTCAACGAAATTCATTCGCCACCCGTTTCCGACTGTGTGGTCTTTTTGTGTGGATCCACGACTCAGACTGTGTTCTGAGATGGATATGGGATCAAAACCAAGGACGGACGCCGAAACGCTGATCGCAGATCGACCTCGAACGATGCGCGGGTTGATTCGGACACTCAATGTCGTCGTTCTCACTGTCGTGGTGGCGTTGAGCCTCGTGGGTTGTCCAG
>JAUHYN010000949.1 GCA_030426505.1 bacterium
TACTTGAGAGGCCCCGTGTCACCGCCCGCACCGAGCGCGAGGATCTGGTTGCCGAGGCACACGCCCATCATCGGCTTGCTGTAGGAGCCGATCAGCTCGCGCACCTTGTCGACGAGCTCCGCGAGGTCCTTCGGATCGCCGGGGCCGTTCCCGAGCATCACTCCGTCGGCCGCCTTCGCGAGCCCGACGATGTCCGCGTGGTACGGCGCGCGCGTCACCTTCGCGCCGCGCTCGAGCAGCGAGCGACAGATGTTGTCCTTGCAGCCGGCGTCGACGAGGAGGATGTGCGGCCCGCCGTTGCCCTCGTGCGTGACCGTCTCCTTCGGCGCGACCAGCTCGAAGACTTCCTTGCGCATGTCGACGCGGTCGGCGTTCTTCTTTTCCCAGTCGACGTTGCCGCCGGCGACGACCCAGCCTCGCATCGTCCCCTTCTCGCGGAGCTTCTGCGTGAGGCGTCGGGTGTCGATGCCCGAGAGGAGCGGGATGTTCTGGCTCTTCAACCACTCCGCGAGCGAGCGACGCGACGCGTGGTGGCTGTGGTGGTCGACGTAGTTCTGGACCACCAGCCCCATCACCTGGATCTCGCTCGACTCGAACGGCCGATCGAGGGCGCCCGGTTCGCGTTCGCCGGGCACGCCGTAGTTCCCGATGAGGGGGTACGTCAGCACGAGGATTTGGCCGCGGTACGAGGGGTCGGTGAGCGTCTCCACGTAGCCGGTCATGCTCGTGTTGAAGACCACCTCACCCGCGACGGAGCGGTGCGCTCCGTAGCTGTGACCCGAGAGCTCGGTCCCGTCTTCGAGTATCAGTTTCATAGGGCAGGAGGGCCTTAGCTCGAATGGGCATCCCGCTCAACACGGAAGGGTGTATACAAACGCGCGTACACCGCGTGTTCTGTTTCGAGACGAGCGGCCGATGTAGAAGGCGAACCCGTGACCGAAACGAAACATGAATCCGAGCGCCCCGATCGGTCACCTTCGAGCGTCGTGTCTCCCACAATGTCCGGTCTGGTATGCCCCGCGTGCCGCGCGCCCTTGTCGGCTCCGGACGGCGCGTACGTCTGCACGGGCTGCGACGCGACGTACCGCATCGCGGACGGAATCGGCGTCTTCTCGGAAGAGATCGCCGCAAATTACGACGGATACGACGCGGCGTTCTTCCCGGAGTTGGCCCGCGTCGAAGCCGAGAACTTCTGGTTCGTGAATCGGAACAAGCTCATTCAGCGACAGCTCGAGCAGCACTTCCCGGGCGGCGGGCGCTTCCTGGAGATCGGGTGCGGCACCGGGTTCGTGCTGACCGGCGTGCGCGACACGGGGCTCGGGTACGACCTCCACGGCAGCGAGATCCACCTCGAGGGGCTCGCGTTCGCGAAGTCGCGGCTCCCGGAAGCGAAGTTCTTCCAGGTCGACGCGCGGCGCCTCCCGTTCGCGGACGCCTTCGACGTCGTCGGCGCGTTCGACGTCGTCGAACACATCGACGAGGACGACACCGTGCTCGGCCAGATCCGCGGCGCCGTGAAACACGGCGGCGGCCTGATGCTCACCGTCCCGCAGCACGGCTTCCTCTGGAGCGAGGTCGACACGATCTCGGGGCACAAGCGCCGCTACGAACCGGGCGAGCTCGAAGCGAAGGTCGAAGCGGCCGGCTTCTCCATACTCTATACGACGTCGTTCATGAGCCTACTGCTCCCCGCGCTCTACCTCGCGCGCAAGAAGAACGACGCGACCACCAAGAACTCCGACGACGTGATGAAGCAATTCGCGATCGGCCGCCTCACGAACGCGGTCCTCTCGCGCGTCATGCAGGCGGAGCGGCTGCTCCTCGGCGTCCCGAGCCTCACCCTGCCGATGGGGTCGTCGCGCCTGATCGTCGCCCGCGCGGTGTGACCCGTGCGCGCGTACGGCCCGCAGTACAGCCTCCGCAGGGAGGAGCTCTGGCTCGCCGTCGTCGTGGCGATCGCGGTGCGCCTCGGCGTGCTGGTGCTCGTCGCCTTCCGCTTCGATACCGGCGACAGCTTCTGGTACGACCAGCTCGCGAGGAACCTCGTCGACCACGGGACGTTCTCGCTCTCGCTCGAGCCGCCGATCGAACCGACCTACTACCGGCCACCCCTCTTCCCGTTCTTCATATCGGTCCTCTACCGCGGGTGGGCGGCGCCGCTCGCGGTGCAGCTCGCGCAGGTGTTGGTGAGCACCGCGACGGTGATCCTCTGCGCGAAGACCGTCGAACACCTCGTCACGCGCATCGCGCGCTGGACGCTCTGGCTCGGCGTGCTCGTCCCCGCCAACGCGCTGTACTCGGGCGCGCTGTTGTCGGAGACGCTCACCACCTTCTTCCTCGTCACGGCCGTCGCGCTCCCCGTGCTGTGGAAGCGCCGCGCGGCGTGGCTCGGGATGGGCGTCGCGCTCGGCCTCGCCGCGCTGACCCGCGACGTCTACCTCGCGCTCATCCCGTTCTTCGTGGTGCTGCTCCCATTCGACATCGTCCACGGGTGGGTCGACGAGGCCCCGCTGAAGCGTCGCCTCGGCAGCGCGGCGCTCGTCGTGGTCGGCGCGGTGCTCGCGATCGCGCCGTGGACCGCGCGCAACTACGGCGTGGCCGGCCAGGTCATCCCGGTGAGCAAAGGCATCCTCGGACAGGGCCTGTGGATCGGCACGTGGGAGACGGACGACACGTGGCTCGTGAAGGGCGGCTTCGAGCACGGCCCGCCGGCCGGTTCGTTCCGCACGCCGGGTGAGAAGGCCGAGGTCGAGGACGCGCTCCGCCTGAAGGACGCGCCGCGCGATCTCGCGATGCGCAAGCTGGCTTTCGCGCGCTACCAGGACGAGCCGCTGTCGGTGCTCGGGCGCTGGCTCTACCGCGCCCCGCAGATGTGGTTCGGGACGCGGTTCGAGGTGTTCGCGTTCCGGCCCGGATTCCTCGCGTACCGCGCGCCGGCGTGGTGGGTGGTGAAGGCCGGGCTGTTCGCGATCAACAGCGCGATCGTCCTGCTGGGGTTCGCGGGGCTGTTGATCTCGCTGTGGCGGCGCTCCTGGCTGTCGTGGCTCGCGATCCCTATCGTCTACAACGCGCTGATCTTCCTGCCGCTGCACAGCACGGAGCCGCGCTACTCGCAGCCGGTCTACCTCTTCCTGTGCGCTTTCGCGGCGTTCGTCATCGTCCTCCTCTGGGACCGATGGCGGAGCGAGGACTCGAAAACGTGAACGCTCCCCTCATTTCCAGTACAACTTCGGTCACGATGGCCGCGGCCGACGAACGGTTGGACATCTCCGTCGTCGTGCCGGTCTACGCGGGCGCGGACTGCCTCGACGAGCTGCACCGTCGCCTCGTCGAGAACCTCGAGAAGCTCACCGACCGCTTCGAGATCATCCTCACGGAAGACTGCGGCCCCGACGACTCGTGGTCGCGCATCCTCGAGATCGCGAAGAAGGATCCGCGCGTGCGCGGGCAGCAGCTCTCGCGCAACTTCGGCCAGCACCCCGCGATCACCGCGGGACTGTCGTCGGCGCGCGGGGACTGGATCGTGGTGATGGACTGCGATCTCCAGGACCGCCCGGAGGAGATCCCGCGCCTGTACGCGAAGGCGCAGGAGGGGTTCGACGTCGTGCTCGCGCGCCGCGCGCAGCGGCAGGACAAGTGGAGCAAGAAGATGAGCTCCATCCTCTTCTACAAGACGTTCAACTACCTCACCGATCTGAACTACGACGGCAGCGTCGCGAACTTTTCGTGTGTGTCGCGGCAGGTCGTGCAGCAGCTCATCCAGATGGAAGAGGCGGTGCGCTTCTACGGCGGCTTCCTCAACTG
>JAUHYN010000950.1 GCA_030426505.1 bacterium
ATTTCATCGCCCGGGCCGCGTCGATGGTTGGAGACAATTGCGACATGGACGCGCTCATGGCGCTCGCCACGGAGCCGAACGAACCGCGCGACGCGGCCGACGTCCTGCTCGCGATCCGAGAACACGAACGCGAGGCTCCCGAACCCGAGCAGCCCCACGACGCACGCGCCCACCGCGAGCCAGAACGTCCCGCCCCGCTGCGCCGACGCCGCCTGCGTCGTGGGCGCGACCGACACGTCGAGGAACGAAGCCGACGAAGAGGCGGACGCCGGCGTGTCCGTCATCGACGAACCGCCCGCGGCGGAGGTCGACCACACCGGGCGCGAGTGCGTGAGCGTCGGCGCGGGCTCGGACGCGTCCATTCCCGACGACTCCACGCGCGATCGCTTCACGCGCCGGCTCAGGCGAATCGCCGCCGAGACGTTGCGTTCGAGGTCGCGCCCCTGCGCGACGCTCCGCTTCACGGCGGCCGCTTCCTCGCCGAACAACGTCGTCAGCCAGATGCCGGTCTCGCGCGCGCTCGGGCGGTTCGCGTGGAGCGAGAAGTACTCGTCGAGCGCGTTGGCCATGTCTTCCGCCGTGGCGAAGCGACGATCGGGATCGCGTTCGAGCGCGCGCATCACGATCGCGTCGAGGATCTTCGGAATCTCGGGTCGCTGTCCGCTCGGCAGCGGGACCGCCGCGGTGCGCACCGCCTCGACCGTCAGAGCGTCCGCCTTCCGCTTGAACAGCGGCTTCGTCATCAACAGCTCCCAGAGCATGATGCCGAGCGCGAAGACGTCGGTGCGTCGATCGATCAGGCCGCCGACGAGCTGCTCGGGTGCGGAGTGCGCGAGCTTGCCTTTGAAGGCGCCGACCTTCGTGACGTCGCGGTCGAGCATCGTCGCCTTCGCGATCCCGAAGTCGAGCACCTTCACGTCACCGTGGTACGTGACCATCACGTTCGACGGACTGATGTCGCGGTGGACGAGCTGCATCTGCTCGCCCTGCGGGTCGCGGAACTCGTGCGCGTAGTGCAGGCCTTCGGCGCAGCGCTGGACGATCGCGCACGCCATCCGCGTGGGGATGACGTTCTGTTGGCGGCGACTCTTGCGGAGGATGGAGAGCACGTCCTCGCCCGGGAGGTACTCCATCGCGATGTAATACTGGCCGTCCGCTTCACCGAGCTCGTGCGTGGCGACGATGTTCGGGTGGTGCAGCTGCGCGGCGATGCGCGCCTCGTCGAGGAACATCGCCTTGAAGCGCTTGCTCTTCGCGAGGTGCGGGAGCACGCGCTTCAGAACGACGATCTTCGAGAAGCCTTCGATGCCCTCCTGCACGGCGATGTAGATGTTCGCCATGCCGCCCTGGGCGAGCTTCCCGACGAGGCGGTAACGACCGAACGCGGTGTTGCGCTCGGCGAGCTGCTCTTCGAACTCGCCGGTGTCGAGATCGGAGCTGTTCTCCCAGATGGACGTCGCGGCCTCCGCATCGACGGCGGCGTTCCCACACGAGCCGACCGACGTCAGAGAAACTAGCGGTGTTCGAAAGAACGCGCCAGCAAAGCGCTCCGTTGTGGACCGAGTTGGGGCGATTCGTATAGCTCTTGAAAAGGTGGGACGGAGCGACTCAGTGCTGCGTCGGCTGACGCGACTCGGCGGGGGCGCCGGGCGCACCGCCGTCGAACGTACGCAGCGCGCGATCGCCGCGCAGGACTACGCCGCCGCAGCACAGTATGCGACCGAAGCCTTCGAGCGGCTCCGCGAGGACGACGGCGCGTCCTGGCTCCACCTCGGCGATCTCGAGACGATGCTCGACCGCCTCGAATCAGCCGAACGCGCCTACCTGAAGGCCTCTGAGTGCTCGGACGTGCGCACCACTTCGCTGTCGCGCCTCGCCGGCCTCTATCTGCAGCAGGGCGCGGGCGCGCAGGCCGCAGACGCCGCGGACGCCGCGCTCGCCGAACGCCCCGGCGATCCGATGTTGCGGTGGGTCCACGCGCTCGCGATCGAGAAGACGCGCGGCCCGGCGGACGCCCTCGACCTGTTGCTCGACCTCGCACATGACGCGCCGACCTTCGCGCACGCCTTCCGCGACGTCGGCCGACTCTCCGCGCTCACCGGGGATACGTATGCGTGCATCGAAGCCTGGCGCCGCGTCGTCGAGCTCGCCCCCGAAGATCTCGAAGCGCATACGGCGCTGGGCATCGCGCTGTCGGAGGCCGGCGAGCACGACTACGGGATCGAAGTCCTCGAGCGTGTCGTGCAGCGCCGCGACGACCACGCCCCCTACTACGCCAACCTTGGCCTCGCGCTCCTCCGCGGCGACCGGGCGGTCGATGCCCTCGACGTCCTCGAGCGCGCGATCGCGCAGTGGCCGGACGACCCGCAGGTGCTCGTGAACCTCGGCGTCGCCCTCGACACGCTCGGACAGGCGGCGCGGGCCGTCTCCACCCTGCGCCGCGCGACCGAGCTCGCGCCGGACTTCGCCAACGCCTACTTCAACCTCGGCCACGCCCTCTCCGCGCAGGGCGAGATGAGCGAGGCCGCGCGGGCGTTCGCGCGCGCCCACGACCTGGCCCCCGACGACCCGGAGATCCTCGCGGCCGTGCCCCGACAGGACATGGAGGACAGCCTCACGGGTTCGCTGTCGACGCTCACACTGGACGCGCTGGTCGAGCTGATCCGCGCGCGGCGCGTGAGCGGGCGGCTGCTCTTGGTCGCACCGACCGGCGAAGCCTCGGCGCTGCACCTCATCGAGGGGCGCATCAGCTCGGCGCACGCGTCGCCGTTCGACCTCGTCGAACGCGTCGTGCGCGCGAAGTTGGCGCCACCGAACTTCCTCGACCGCCTCGGCGACGACATCGACCCCCATCGTCACCCCGAGCGCCTCGGCGTCGCGCTCGTCCAACAGCTCGGCGTAGATCCCACGGCGTGGCGTCGTGTCCTCGCACAGCATACGGAGTCGTCGCTCGCGCGCATGCTCGACCAACGACAAGGTCGCTTCACGCTCGTCCACGAGTCGTTCCCGTCGCGCGGGATCGACGCCGACGCGCGCGACCTCGTCGCGAAGATCCGCGCGGCGCAGTCGAACGAGATCTGATCCACGACGACACGCGCCGCCGGTCCGTCGCCTTGCTGCCCCTCAGTGATTGAGCTATTCCGACGAGCGGTGAGAAGCGCGACGATTGCGGTGGTCCTGCCCCTGTTCCTGCTCTCGGCGACGGCACTCGCGCAAGAAGACGACGGAGGGAGCGACGTCGCTCCGAGCCTCCCGCCGCTCGAGGACGAGACGCGCGATCCCGCGATGGACGAGATCCTCGATCGTCTCGACGAGATCGAAGAGCGCCTCAACGGCCCCGATCCATCGACGTACGCGATCCGCGGGATCGAGGTCGACTTGAACGGTTACGTCGACTTCGGCTTCTTCGTGCCGATCGGCAACGACGGCGTCGGCTGGGTGCAGGACTTCGGGAACCGAGCGTTCCCGCAGTACGAAGGTCAGTACGGCTGGGTGTTCCTCGGCGACATCCTCGCCACCACCGTCAACTCGCGCGGCGAGGCCGCCGACCTCGGCGACGCACCCGGCGCGGATCGCTTCGACTCGATCAACTCGCGCGGCGCTCCGGGCTTCGCGGTCAACGAGTTCAACCTGAGGCTGCAGGCCGAGCTCGGCGACAGCGTCGTGCTCCGCACCAGCGTCAACTTCGTCCCGCGCACCGGCAACGAGTTCTCGCTCGGCGACTTCATCGACGTGGACCTCGCGGAGATGGAGTGGATCCTGACGGACGACGGCGGCACGTCGATCTTCGTCGGCAAGTCAC
>JAUHYN010000016.1 GCA_030426505.1 bacterium
CGCGTCGCCCTCGGCTTCCACCTGCTGCGCCTGCGCGCTGGCAAGGCCGACGACGCGGTCGAGCTGCTGACGGCAGCAGTCGATGAGCTGCCGCGCTGCGCTTCGGTGATGCCGTCGAGCAGCACCTGGGTGAGGACGACCGGGCTGACCGAGTTGGGGTCGATGTTGGCTTCGAGCAACAGGTCGGCGTCGCAGGCGAGCGCCGGCGTCACGTGGTTCGTCTCCGGCGCCGCGTCCTGACCGACGAAGTCGGCGTCGTCGAGCGTGCGCTCCTGCTTCACGAGCATCATGTAGCCGTACGCCCAGAGGTCGCGGCTGCCGGGGATCCACGTCTTCATGCGCTCGCGGAAGATGATGAACAGCGTGTCGTTGTTGATGAGCGCGCCGTCGATGAGTTCGACCGTGCGCGTGCGGGTCTGTCCGTCACGAACGGGGTTCGCGGCGGCGAGGGATGCGTTCCGAGCGATGGCCGCCGCGCCGTCCGGCGTGTACGGGCCCGCGGTGTCGCGGCAAGTGGGTTGACCGTAGGTGCCGGTGACCGGGTCGAGCTCGGCCGTGTCGAGGAAGCCGGGGATCAGCCACGGCTCTCGCTTGCTCTGGAACCGGCCGGTGCAGGCGCCGTCCTGGTGACGGGCGCCAACGACCGACGTGAATTCGAACTCATCGACGAAGACGAGGCAGCCGCCGGGGCCGCGCCTCGAGCAGTCGGACGGGTCGCGCTCGAAGGCGAGGGTGACCGCGGGGTCGCCTGGGTATTGCAGCGCCGACTGGCTGACGACCTTGCCGTCGAAGCGCTCGGCGCCCGCGTGCTGGACGTTCATGCCGAACGGGAGCTCGACGATACCGGAGGGCACCGCCTCCGCGTTCGCGTCGAGGGTGTAGATGAGATAGCCGTCGCTGTTGAGGAACGGGTAGCACGCGGAGCCGGACGGGCAGACCTCACGCATGTTCGGCGAGCGCCAGCTCTCGGTCTGCGTCGCGGTCAGGAGCGCCTTGAAGCGCGCGAGATCGAGGCTCCCGCTGCGGAAGCCGGCCCATGCCTGCAGGAACGCGTTCTGCATCCCGCCTGCCCCCTGCGTGTGATTGCTGTCGATCCAGCGGCGCAGGCCTTCGTCACTCACGCGGAAGTCACCGAAGAAGTAGATCTCGCCCGACCACGCACCGTCGGGGCGTTGGCTGTACGTGAGTCCGATCTCACGGGAGCGCTGACTCGTCGTCTCCGTGACGGTGAGTTGGCCCTGCCACCAGGTGAGTGCGCTCGCGTCGGCGCCTTCGATGCGCAGCGTGACCGACTCACCCGCGGGGATCGAGAAACTCACTCGGACCTTCGCGGATTCGGGGGCGACCGAGGTCTGGCCGCGCTGGACGGAGAGTTCGAGCCAGCGCAGCGGGCAGTCCGCCGCGTCGCAGTAACTCAGACAGTCCGTGCCCTCGCAGACGCAATCCAGCGCGCCTTCGGTCGAGCACACCGGCGGGCGGCAGACGTTACCGGCCGGCACGGCCGCGCACTCCATCGTGAGGCCGGAGTCGAGGTCGCCGCAGAGATCCTGCTGCGCGCCGCCGCAGCGGCAGCCGAGCGTACCGGGCGTACACGTCGCGAGGTCGGACTCGATGTGGTGGCTCGCGTTGCCGAGCGCCTTCGAGACGAGCGCGTCGTTGTTGTCGTACGTGCGATGCACGCGCTTCTCGACCGTGAACAGTCCGGCCGACGCGCTGGTGTTGGTGATCGTGACGGTGCCTTCGGGCACTGCGTTGGAGAGGAGGAGGCTGGTGGTGCTCACCGTGAAGCCGGACGCCGGGTCGCCGCCGTTCGTGGCGGCCACGGTGTCGTCCTGCATGCACGCGCCGGTGACGCCGTCTTCGAGATCGCAGTGGTGGTCGGACGGGCAGGTGGTGTCGTCGATCGAGCACGACTTCCGGCAGACCTTGCGACGGCACACCGCGCCCGAGACGCAGCCGCTGTCGCTCTCGCAGTTGGAGAGGCAGAACCCATCGAGGCACGCCTGGAAGTCGGGGCAGTCGATGTCGAGGTTGCAGCGCTGCGCGCTGACGTCCGCGGGGCGGCACTGACCCTCGACGCAACTCAGACCGCCGTAGCAGCCCTCCATGAGTCCGTCGGAGCACGCGTGGAAGCCGTCGTCGTCGGTGAGGTCGTCGCTGCAGGGTGAGTAGCAGGTGGGGTTGGTCGGGGCACCGTTCGCGAAGCCGGTCGTCGCGACGCAGAGGCTCGCGCGGAACTCGAGGCCGTCGATGCACTCGCTCGCGTCGAAGCTACATCCCTGCGTGCCGGGGCGGCACGCGACGCACGTGTTCCGTTCGCAGCGGTTGCCCGCGTAGCAGGAGCCGTCTTCGAAGCACGCGCCGCCGAGGTGGCCCATGGCGTCGGTGCAGACGCGGCCCTCGAAGCAACGCAGGCCGGGGCCGCACGCTCCGCCTGCGCATTCGCAGTCGAGCTCGCCGGGCGTACACGCGCTCGCGGCGACGGTGCAGACGTTCCGCGAGCAATGGAGGGATGAATCGAGGCACGCGCCGGACGGCGTACACGCGCAGTCCTGCGTGCCGAGAGTGCAGGTCGGCGCGGTGCAGACGTTGCCGCCGCCGCACACCGCGCCTTCTTCACAGCGCGCGCCCGGTCGACACGGGCACCCGGTCTCGCCGAGGACACACGTCGTGCAGACGCCCTCGATGCACAACAGATCGGTGCCGCGGCTGCAGTCCGCGGAGGTGGCGCACCCGGCGCCGGCGGACGTGTCGGCCTCGCCGCCACCGCCGCCGCAGCCCATCACCAAGGCCCAGCACAGGAGTAAGAGTCTCCAGATCCCGACGACTCGCTTCGAAGTCTTCATCATTTTTCTCCTGCGCTCGCCCGCGGCCTACAGCCGGATCCCGTCGCCGTCGATGACGTCGCCGGTCTCGGCGTAGCAGGTGCTCGCGAGGACCTTCAGCGTGCCGGTGTAGAGGACCGTGCCGGCCTGGGCGGGGAGTGCCGCGGTGTTCGACGACACGAACGAGATGCCCGCGCGGTCGCCTTCGAGCACGTGCTTGCCCGCGGCGCCGGAGGCGAACTCGACGCCGACGATCTCGCCGCCCTCGGCGGCGACGAGGGCCTCGCACGCGCGCGCGCCGCGCGCGGTGACTTCGATCTGGCCGGCCTCTGCTTTCGGGCCGGGGTCTTTGGACCCGCCGTCGTCTCCGCCGCTACAGGCCGAGAGGGCGCAGAGGCTCGCCAGGGCGAGGCTCACGAGGGTCGAACGCGTGGGTCGGGGGGTACGGGTGCATTTCTTCACGACCGGGCGTGCGTGATCCGAGGGGTACGCCGGGCCATAGGCCTCGCCGATGGCTGCGATAGGTCTGGACTATCGCGGCGGCACGATCGCTCGGCGCCCGTCCCACGCGCCGTGCTCCGACAGCGCCTGGAACCGCAGCGTCGTGAATTCGAAGTGGAAGTCCCGGCGCGTGCGCTCGACCATCGCGACGGCGTGCCGCTCCGGGCGCGCGACCGCGCTGCGCCCGTGGACCATGTCCGTCATCTCCCGCGCCGAGCGCCACACGGAAAACGTCGAGACCGTGCGCGGCAGTCGCATCGCAGCGAGCGCGAGCGTCGCGCCGGGGTGATCCCGGACCAGCGTCTCCACCGGCTTGCCCCAGCGAATGAACCGCGGCACCTCGAACATTCGCATCCGGGCGATCGTCACCGCGACGACCGGGGCCTCCGGGTCCTGCTCGCCCGTCTTCGCCGGGAGGTCCGGGAACGCCGCCAGGTGACCCCAGCGCCTCAGGAACGCGAGCCGCACGTGCCACCCCACCGCCAGCTCGTGGCCGAGCGGCGTCTTCGCGAGGAAGTCGTCGATGGCGTCTTCGCTCGACCACGACGCGAACATCGCGAAGCGCTTCAGCTGCAATCGGGTCGGCGAGAAGATCGGAGCGCCGAGCGTCATGACGGTCATGCACTCGGCGTGTTCGAGGCCCGCGACGCGTTCGGGCGTCGGGGGGCGCCACAGCGCGCGGAGCGTCGTGAGGAGTCGCGTCTTCGCGAGGTGGAAGGTGAACACCGCCACGATGCGCACGTAGTGTCACCCGAGCGGGGCCGCCAGGCGAATCTCGCCGCCCGCACCTTGAACGAACATGCCATTCGTCGTTCGGTGTCGCCCACCATGACGATCACGGTGCATCACCTCGAGCACTCCCGTTCCGTCCGCGCCCTCTGGCTGCTCGAGGAGCTCGGGCTCGACTACGAGCTCCGCCGCTACGCGCGGAACAAGCGCTTCCGCGCGCCTCCGGAGCTCGCCGAGGTCCACCCGCTCGGGCGCGCGCCGGTGGTGGAGGTCGACGGCAAGAAGCTCGCGGAGTCGGGCGCGATCATCGAGTACTTCGCGGACCGCGAAGCGAAGCTCCGTCCCTCGGAGCCCGACGCGCTCCTCGAGTACCGCTTCTTCCTGCACTACGCGGAGGGGTCGGCGATGCCGCCGCTGTTGGTGCAACTGATCGTGGATCGCGTGCGCAGCTCACCGGTCCCGTTCTTCTTGAAGCCGGTCACGAAGAAGATCGCGAGCGGCGTGGAGGAGGCCTTCACGCGCGAGGCGATCGCGACGCACTTCGGCTTCGTGAACGACACCCTCGGGCGCCGCCCGTACTTCGCGGGCGACGAGTTCAGCGGCGCCGACATCCAGATGTACTACGCCGTGGAAGCCGCGCGTTCGCGTCAGCCGGCGCACTGGCCGCACATCGACGCGTGGCTCGAGCGGGTCACCGCGCGCGATGCCTTCGTGCGCGCGCTCGACAAGGGCGGGCCCGCGATCCCGAAGCGGAAGAGCTGACGCGGGTCACGCGCCGAGCGCGAGGCGATTCGAAGTCGCCGGCCCGCGGAAGAACGAGCCGCGGCTGCGCGACGGGAGGTTCGGGACGAGCGCGTCCGGCCGGTAGGTCACGCGTAGTTCGGTGGTCGGCGGGGCGTCCGCGAACGTGAAGTCGCCGACGCGGAGGGTGTCGCCGTCGCGCGTGATCGCGAACGTCGCGAAGCCCGCGGCCGTCGCGCCGGGCGCGAGGTCGACGAAGTCCTTCTTGCCGGGCACGCCGTCGGCGCCGCCTTCGCCGCGGACGAACTGGCCGCGTGCGTCGAGGAGCTCGACCGAGAGGTAGCGCGGGTGGGTGACCAGCGTGACGCTCGCGCGCGTCCCGTTCTTCACGTCGACGACGACGTTCGGACCGTCTTCGCGGATCTTCAGCGCGACTTCGTTGCTCATGCCACGAGCGTGGCACGTCCGCGGGCCGCGGTCCTCAGGAAGCTCAGAGCGAGCGCAGGAAGGCGAGGACGGCCTCGCGGTCGGCGGCGTCGAGCGCCTCGTACGCCTCGCGCGACGCGGCGCCTTCGCCGTCGTGCCAGCGGATCGCTTCGTCGAGCGTGCGCGCGCGGCCGTCGTGCAGGAAGGCCGCCTCGCCGGTGACGCCCGCGGTCCGGCCCACGCCCCACAGCGGAGCGGTGCGCCACTCCGCGCCGGACGCGTTGCCCTCGGGGAGGGTGTCGGCGAGGCCGGGGCCCATGTCGTGGAGCAACAGGTCGGTGAACGGCGCGATCGTCTGCGCGCGGACTTCCGCGTGGCGCGCGAAGGCCGAGGTCTCGAACGCGGAGACGTGGCAGCCGCCGCACCCGATCGCGTCGAAGCGATCGCGGCCACGCGTGACCTCGGGATCGTCGAAGTCGCGCTGCGGGCGCACGCCGAGGAGCGCGACGTAGAGCGCGAGCTGGTCGAGGGCTTCGTCGTCGAGCTCGGCGCCGTCGGGGCCGCACCCGGTCTGTTCGGCGCCGCAGTCGGGCGTCGGATAGATCGAGGTGAGGACGCCCATGTCGGTGCGGAGTGCGGCCGCGGTCTGTTGGCGGACGGTCGGTTGCGTCGCCTTGTAGCCGAAGCGTCCGAGCCGCGGGCCGTCGGCGGTGCCGATGACGTGCGTGCGGCCGGAGATGCCGTCGCCGTCGCTATCGTCCGGGTCCGCGAGCGCTTCGATCGCGGACTCGGGAATGGCTTCGAGGAGCCCGAGCCCGACGAGCTGGGGGGAGATGCGCGCGGAGAAGTGTTCGGGGGTGGCGCCGTCGAACGCGAAGCGCGGTCGCCGCAGGCCGCCTTCTTCGATCCACTCGCTCACAGTGATGTCGACCTCGCCGTCGTCGCCGACCGGTTGGAGCACGCCGCCGAGCGTGGGGTGTTCGCTGCCGTCCGCGGCGCCGACCTTCACGACGTACTGGCGGAGCGGCGTGTTCGTCTCGGGCGGCGCGGCGCGCCCGTTGCGGAGGTGACATGCGTTGCACGAGTGGTTGATCGAGCGCGGCCCGAGCTTGTTCGTGTGTTCGGTCCAGATCGGGTTCTCGATCGACTCGTCGTGGGCGCCGGTCCCGAAGTCGGTGTGCGCGAGGCGGCGCCCGATCACGAAGGGCTGTCCGTTCGCCGGCGCGAGGTTGGTCGGCATCTGGCTGAAGTCGAACTCGGGTTCGTCGGATTCGTTCGCGTGGATCGTGGTGTCGCCGCCGAGCCGCGCGGCCGCGGGGATCGGGACGGAGTCGCGGCGCGTGCCGCTGCCGATCCACGGCTGGATGCCTTCGCCGACGACGTAGAGGAACGTGGTGCCGTAGTAGTTCGTGCGGCCGCGGGGCGGAGCGTCCAGGAACTGACTCAGCTCGAACTCCATGCGGTCGCCGACCTGGAGCGGGCGGCCCTCGCGCGCGTTGAAGCTGACCTCGTGGGTGTAGTGGAGGTCGTCGACCGCGGTCATGATGCGGTTGTCGTGGTACTCCGCGACGGTGTTTCGACCGAGGTAGAAGAAGCGCAACTCGGCTTGCATCGTCTGGAGCTTCCACTCGGTCGTGATCGCGAACGAGATCGTGTCGCCGCCCTTGCCGACGGTGTCCGTGATCTCGAGCTGCGCCGTGCGGTGCTCCCAGTACAGCGGCAGGTAGTGCTCGTAGGCCTGGAACTGATCCTCGCGCGCGTGCCGGTCGCGGCCACGATCCGCGAAGCGGGAGACGAGCGCGGTCGGCGTGTCCTCGATGACCGCCGGCTCGAGCACGGTCGCCTCGTCGAAGAGCGGGATGATCGCTGGGGTCGCGTCGAGGGCGGCGCCGCCGTCGGGTGTGCCGGCGTCGTGCGGCGCCGCATCGGGAGCGCCCGCGTCTCGCGCGGAGCCGCCGTCGCGGGAAGTGGCGTCGACGATCGGCGCGCCGGCGTCCCGGGGATCGTCCGCCGGGGCCTCGCCGGAGCAGGCGAAGAGCAGGAGCAGCGTGGACGTCAGGGCGAGGGGCGGGTTCAGGCGATCGGGGGAGGACATGCGTTCTTCGAGCTCCTTCGGAGCCGGCCGTTCTCGGCCCGAACGGGGCGATCGGCCGGGGACGGAGTGTCCGAACTAAGTTTGTAGCTCGAACAAACTAAGTCTGACGGGCCCGGAAGTCAATCGAGGCGGGACAACGCGGCCTTCCGCGGAGGCAGAGCGCGCTCACGGCCGCGTCGCCTCCATCGCCGACAGGTGCCGCTCCATGATGCGCGCCTGCGACGCCGACCACCCGAGCGCCGCGGCGCGGCTCGGGTTGTGGTGCATGAGGTTGTCCGCGCTCGTGTCGTCGAGGGTGTCCGTGCTGCCGTCGGTCTCGACGGTGTGGTGCAGCCCGAGGACGTGGCCGACCTCGTGCGCGATCAGGCGCGCGAGCGCGCGCGGCTCCAGCTCGATCGGATCCGACGAAGCGCAGTCCGCGCCGCGCACGTAGATCGCGTCGGCTGGCCCGAACCCGCCGGGGATCCGCGGCGTGTACGCGTCCAGTGTGGCGGGCGGGCCGAAGATCGGATCGTCGAAGCGCAGGCACCCGGCGAGGACCACGTCGATCGCGCCGGGAGCGAGCGTCGCGAGCGGCGCCAACGCGTCGACGTCGCCCGCGTGGAACGTCGCGTCCGTGCGCGCGGCCTCGGCCGTCGTCTCGATCCGTACTGAGAGCCCCGCGGGCGCGAGCAGGTCGTCGAGCTCGCGCGCGAGCGACGGGTCCGGCTCGAAGTGCAGGCGGAGCGGGACGCGATCGATATCGCGGATGACGAACGGCGTGACGGTCACCTCCAGCGCGGCGCCCGTGTCGTTCGCGGGGATCGGCGTCAGCGTCGCGCAGTCGATCACCTCGAACGCGACCTCGAGCTCCCCCTCCAGCGCGAACACGAAGCGCCCCGCCCGCGGCGCGCCCGACCCGCGCGGCGCACCCGCGAGCCGGAAGCAGCCCGGCGCCGTCACGTCGATCGCGACGCCGTCGGAGACACCGTCGAACGGCACCACGAGCGGCGCGCTCGAGCCGTCGGGTCCGAGCGGGAGCGTATACGCCGCGCCCGAGTCCGAGCCCGCGCTCGCGCCGGAACAGGCGGCGAGCAGCAGCAACGCCGCCACCGCTCTCACCGCAGCGCCTCCGCCGGGACGAACCGCCCGATGCGCCGGAGCACGTCGACGTTCGACTCGCGGTGGAACTGCTCGATGAGCGCGGACTGCGCGCCGGCGTGCCCGAGCCAGTCCACGAGGTGTGCGCGCGTTCGCGCCGAGGGCTCCGCGGCGAGGCGCTGGCGCGCGACGTCGAAGCCGGCCTCGGAGCGCGCGCCGACCGAACGCAGCGCCCGCGCGATCGCGCCGGCCACCGCCGAGCTCGGCTCGTCGCCGAGCTGCGCGAGGAGCGCCGGTTCGGCGACTTCGCGTCCGAGCCCGGCGATCGCCTCGACCGCGTGAGTCCGCATCGTGGCGCGGGGGTCCTGCAGTCGCTCGGAGAGCGCGTCCGCGAACGTCGCGTCGCGCGCGTTGCCGATCGCGTCGACCACGAGGAGCTCGCGATCGAGATCTTCCGCGGTGTCGAGCGCTTCGCCGAGGGAGTGACGGATCGACTCACGCACGCCCGTCCCGTCGCCGTCGCCGTCGGCGCGCGCCGCGAGGTTGCCGAGCGCGAGCATCCCCACGCTCGCGACCATCTCGGTCTCGTCTTCCGCGAGCCGGCGCAGCAGCGTCGCCTTGTCCATCGTGGCGTCGCCGTGATCGGAGAGCGCCGATACGGCGCGCGCGCGATCGATCGGCGCGAACGCGTGGTCCGCGATGACCTCACGGAGCACCGCCGCCGCGGCGGGCGCGTCCGACAGCTCGAGCGCGAGGTACAGCGCCGCGCGCTCGATGTCGCCGAAGCGCCCTTCGCGCAGCGCTTCGAGGAGCCGCTGCGCGAGCGCGGGGTCCGCCGCGATCTGCGCGGCGAGGCGCTCGGAGGCCTCGAACGAACGCGACTCGTCTCCGTTCGCGAACATCGCCTCGAACTGCGCGAGGACCTCGTCGTGCGTGCCGTCGAAGCCCGCGCGCCGTGACTCGATCGCGTCGACCTCCAGCGCGAACGGGTCGCGGCCGTCGAGGACGTCCGTGGCCGCGGGCGCCACGTAGCGGGCGTCGTCGCGCTCGATGAGGAAGCGTTGCTCGAGGTCCGCTTGGACCGCTCCCTTAACTCGGATGCGCACGCGCTCGCGTCCCTCGGCCGTGGCGAGCCAGCGGCCGTCGCGGCCGAACGTCGCGTCCGCGCGGGACTCGAACACTTCGATCGAGATGCTCATCGCGCCCGTCGCGGACGGCGTGTCGTACGCGAGCTTCGCGCGCGTCACGTCACGATCCGAACGCTGCGTGTAGCTCGCGACGAAGTCGCCGAGGCCGTCCGTCTGGTCGGCTTGCCACGACGACGCGGGCGCATCGGGGAGCGCGAACTCGTACGTCTTCAACCACGTGGCGACGAGTTGGCGCGCGCGCGGGGACCACTTCGGATCGAACGCGAAGCCGGTGATCCTGCACCGCTCGTCGAGCGTGAGCTCGAAGCTCGCCGTGAGCGGCTCGCGCACGCGCTCCTCGGGGCGCGACAGCGCCTGCGTGAGCACGATCTCCGTGAGCGCGGCGTCGAGTTTCCCGCGCGTGGCGCCGGCGCGCACGCTGAGGACCGCTTGCATCCGGTCCTCGTCCGGGTGCGCCTGGTCGTCGACATGGGCGCGCGCCTCGGTCTCCAACACGAACGCGGCGGTGTCGCCGGGCTCGAATCGGCACCGCGGCGCCGCCCGGACGGACGGAGCCGCGGAGGGCGGCGGCGTCGTGTCGCGCAGCAGGCCGTAACCGACGGCCGCTGCGACGACACAGGACAGAGCGAGACGCGCGCGGAGCCCCATGGCCTACTCCAGCTCCTCGAAGTTGGCCATCGACCGGTTCAGCAGGTTCCGCGTAATCAGGGGCGAGCTGAACTTGAACAGGTTGATCTTCAGGCTCTTCGAGAACCGACGGAAGCCGACGCGACCGACGATCGACACGTTACCCCGAATCAACCGCAGCTCGAGGTCCCAGCGGACGTCACCCTTCACGAGGATGCGCCCCGTGTCGGTCTGACCGATCGAGAGGCTCGCGCCGAGTGGGAACTTCGTCTCCACGAACTTCAGGTCCGCCACGACCTCGGCCTTCACGATGCGGATGTTGATGCCGCCGCTCACGCGCCCGGTGAGCGCGAAGACCGGCGACGCCTCACGCGCCACGTGGCCGCACACGAGCACGTCCTCGGCGCCGAGCAGCTCGTTGCACTCCGCCGGGTCGTTGCTGAGGACGAGCGCGTCGCTCGGCTCGAAGCCGACGCGGCCGCCCGCGCTGATCGAGAAGCCGACGCGCACCGGGCCGAAGCCGAAGCCGAGCCCACCGAGGCGCGTGGACTTGTTCGCGCTGAACTTCTCGTCGTTCTCGAGCGAATCACCCTCACGGCGGAACGTGTAGATGCGCTTGTTGAACGCGAACACGCCGACCTCGTAGTCGTTGCGCTTCTCGTCGAACCGCAGGCTCGCCTCGCCGAACGCGCGGGCGATCTGGAGGTTGAAGCGCTTGCCGAGCTTGCCGTTGAGCTCGATGACGCCCTCGGTCTTGCTGAGCAGACCGATCTTGTTCATCTGGTTGTCGACGGTGAGGTCGGCCTCGAGCGCGATGCGGCTCCCGCCCGCCTTCTTCTTGTGGCCCTTGTCGAAGCGCTTGGACGACGCGCCGCCCGCGATCACGCGCTCGCGCACCAGGACGATCGGGAGGTCGCGGCAGTCATCGGCTTCGCGGCTGCCCTCGTTGCCGGCCTGCGTGAACTCCGCGCCGAAGCATGCGCGCAGGATGAAGTCGTCCTCACCGGCCCAGTCGCCGCCGTCGTCGAGCGCGGTCCGCGTCTCGCCTTCGGCGAAGAGCTCGTGGACGAACGCGTTCGGTACGCCGGGGTCGAGGTCGGTGATCTCGAACTCGCTGACCCGGAGGTTCGGGTCGGCGTCGGTCGGCGCCGCGATCGTCAGCGGCCGGAACCGCGAACCGTCGCTCGCCGCAGTCAGCGCGTAGCTCATCTTGCCGCGGCCGGGGAGGGCGCTCGGCGACAGCCCCAGCTCGGCGTCGATGCCCTCGAGGCCCGGCGGGACGAGCTCGGGGGCGAGCGCGGAGTAGTAGGGGTCGTGGCCGTTCACCACGAGCGACGGCGAGACGACGATCGTCGGCTCGAGATCCTCCGGCGCACCGGCGATCGAGTCCTCGCGGCCGAGGGCCGGGAGCACCGCGACGTTCGAGTCGAGCTCGAGGTCCGCGAGGCGGACGTCGAGCAGCGTGTTGCCGTTGGCGTCCGCCGGCGTGCCCTTCAGCTGAACGCGCCCGATGACCTGCGGCTCGGCGTCCTCACCGAGCTGCACCTCGAGGTTCGCCGGGACGCCGCTGCCCGCGAACGCGCCGCACACCGACGTCGGCCACAGGTGCGCCGTGAAGGTCTGCTCCTGGCCGTTGCGGACGAGCTCCACGTCGATGGCGCTCGAGCTGCACCCGCGCGGATCGGCGCCCGGCGCAGGCTCGGCTTCGACGAACGACGCGAGCACCGTCACGGCGCGCGTGGCCGTGTCGGTAGCGGCGCCGTCTCCCGTCAGGGCGAACGTCACCGGCACGCGGTTGTTCACGTGGAGCGGCTGCGTCGTGTCGTACTCGAGTTCGAACTTCGTGAGCTCGACGTTGCCCGGGCCTTGCGGCTCGGTGGACCCGCCGCCGCACGCGAAGGTCAGCGCGGCGACGATGGGGATGAGGGGAAGTGGTTTGGCTGACATGCTCATATCTCTTCAGTGGAATCTGGCGGAGGGCTGTTCGATACGGATCGGGTATGGGCGCTATCGCTCTCGCCTATCACCCGGCTTGCAGCAGCGGTGATTCCGAGGTGCGCTCCAGGATCGCGATTACGTCGAGGTGGCCGTCGCGGCGTGCGTCGTCGAGCGGCGTGTTGCCCCAGCGATCGACGCGCGACGGATCCACGCCGCGCGCGACGAGGTACTCCACGACCTCCGCGCGCCCTTCGGAGGCCGCGAGGTGGAGCGCGGTGCGCCCGTCGTAGTCAGCTTGGTCGAGCGCAGCGCCCTGGACTCGGAGGCGGCGGATGCCGTCGAGGTCACCCTCGCTCGCGGCCCAGCACAGATCGACGAGGAGGTTCCGTTGGTACTGTTCGGGCGGGCGCCGCGGATCTTGTTTCCCGTGGAGGCCGCCGATGAGGTTGTCGTAGTTGTGGAAGTTGAACTTCCGCACGAGCTCCTGCGCGAACGCGACGCCGCGGACGCTGTTGCCGTGAGCGTCGAGTCGCGGTGACCAGAGGCAGAGGCCCAGCACGTTCGGGACGACGATCATGATCACGCCCGAAACGCCGCTCTTCGCGGGCAGGCCGATCGAGAAGCCCCACTCGCCCGAGAAGTCGTACATCCCGCACGCGAACATCATCGACAGGCACTTCTGCACCGTGTCCGGCCGGAAGACGCGCTCACCGGTGAGCGGACAGACGCCGCCGTTCGCGAGCGTGGCAGCGACGACCGAGACGAGCTCCGCCGTGACCTCCAGCGAGCAGCACTGGAAGTAGAACTCCAGCGTCTCGATCAGATCCGCGCCCGCGGGGAACGCGCCGTTCTCGCGCATGAAGTACCCGAGCGCGAAGTTGCGGTCGGCGGTCTGGCGCTCCGACAGGTACGTCGAGTTGCTGAACCCCGGCGCGCGCCCGCCCGCGAGGCGCCGCCACATGTCGAGCACGTAGTCGAAGCGATCGGCGATCGGGAGCTCGGGGCGAATCAGCGAGCAGCTCATGATCGCGCCCGCGTTGATCATCGGGTTGTGCGGGCGCCCGACCTTGTTGAGCGTGAGCTCGTTGAAGTGCTGCCCGCTCGGTTCGCAGCCGACGTGCCGGTGGACGATCTCAGCGCCGTGTTGTTCGAGCGCGAGGCAGTAGTTGATCGGCTTGCACGAGCTCTGGATGCAGAACGGTTCGCTCGCGTCGCCCATCTCCGCGCGCTGGCCGTCGATCGTGCAGACGGCGGCGGCGTACTTCTCGGGATCCACGCGGCCGAGCTGCGGGATGTAGTTGGCGACGGCGCCTTCCCGCAGCTCTCGTGTCTGCTGGAAGACGCCTCGGAGCTCGCCCTCGAACGCGCCGAAGTCCGGGATGACGAGCTCGCCCATCAGGGCGCGTTCGATCATCAGGATGTTGCGGCCCACGAGCCGGCCGAAGTCGTCGCGGCCGATCGACGGGCGCTCCGCGCGCGACCCGGTGAACGCGGTGAGCGCGCTCAGGGCGTCACCGAGGCGCGGGTCGTCGAGGCGGAGGCCGACCCGCCGGAGCGCGCCGGGGAGCGCGTCCGTGCGGATGGTGTCTTCGCCGGACTCGAGGAGCGCGTCGAAGACGAGGTGTTCGCGGTGTTTGGGCTCGTACACGACTCACCTCAACGAGATCGTGCGCGCGTCGGTGACCGGCTTGGCGCGGCTGCTCGGGAACGTGTCGCGGAGGTACGCGGGCTCGGCGTGCTCGATGATGTCGATGCCGATCTGCTCGGCGCTGGTCGATGTGCGGAGCCCGACGAGGAGGCGCACGATGTGGAGCAGGACGAACGTCCCGACCGCTGCGAAGCCCGCGGCTGCGACGACGCTCAACACCTGCGCGAACATCAGCCGACCGCCGCCGAAGAGGAGGCCGTTCGCGCCATCGGGATTGACCGCGGTGGACGCGAAGACGCCGGTGAGGAGCGAGCCGACGATGCCGCCCACGCCGTGGCAGGCGAACACGTCGAGTGTGTCGTCGATGCCGGTGCTGCGGAAGAGGTCGACCGCGACGAAGCTCGCGATCGCTCCGACCGCGCCGATCGCGATTGCGGCCATCGGCGTGACGTAGCCGGCGGCCGGAGTGACCGCGACGAGGCCGACCACCGCGCCGATCGAGGCGCCGGTCGCCGTCGCCGTCCCGCCGCGCATCATCTCGGCGGCGACCCAGGTCACGACCGCGCCGGCCGCACCGAGCATCGTCGTGAGGAATGCGAGCACTGCGATCTCGTCGGCGGCGAGCGCGGATCCGGCGTTGAAGCCGAACCACCCGAACCAGAGGAGCGCCGCGCCGAGAACGACGAACGGGACGTTGTGGGCGCCGTCCGCCTTACCGGGGTCACGCTGACGCGGGCCGAGGACGAGCGCGGCGACCAACGCGGAGACGCCCGCGCTGACGTGGACGACGGTGCCGCCCGCGAAGTCGAGCGCGCCGAGCTCGCCGATCCAACCGCCGGGGCCCCATACCCAGTGCGCGAGGGGGCTGTAGACGACGATCGACCACAGCGCGATGAACAACACGTACGCCTTGAACTTCATCCGGCCGACCACCGCGCCGGAGATGAGGGCCGGCGTGATGATCGCGAACATCATCTGGAACACGACGAACGCGAGGTGCGGGATGTCTTCGCTGTACGCGGCGTTCGGCTTCAGTCCGACGCCGGAGAGCCCGACGAAGTCGAGCCCGCCGATGAGCGGCGAGCCCGGCGCGAACGCGAGTGAGTAGCCGACGCTGACCCACACCACGGCGATGACGCCGAGCGCGATGATGCTCATCTTGATCGTGTTGACGACCTGACGTTCGCGGACGAGTCCGCCGTAGAAGAACGCGAGGCCGGGTGTCATCAGCAACACCATCGCGCTCGCCATCAGGATCCAAGCCGTGTTTCCGGTATCCATCTCGTCATCTCCTCGCCGAGCGCGCGGCGGTCGAAAGGGTCAGCTCGCTTCGGCGAGCTCCACGTGGCGCTCACCGCAGATGGTCGACAGCAGCAGCGTGCAGACGACGTACGGGTCGCAGTTGGCGCCGGGGCGGCGGTCCTCGAGGTAGCCGTAGCCCTGCTCGAAGACGTGGCGCGGGATGCGGATCGAAGCGCCGCGGTCGGCGACTCCGCTCCTGAAGCGATCGATCGCACAGGTCTCGTGCAGGCCGGTGAGGCGGTCGCCGTTGCCGGCGCCGTACCCTTCGATGTGTACGCGGTGGTTCGCGCGGAGGCGCTCGATCGCGTCGTGGATCGCGGCGAGTCCGCCGGGCGCGCGCATCGCGTAGGTGGAGAAGTTCGTGTGGGCGCCCGCGCCGTTCCAGTCTCCCTTCACGGGCTTCGCGTCGAAGCGCACCTCGATGCCGAAGCGCTCGCCGAGGCGGCCCATGAGGTAACGGGCGAATTGGAGGTGGTCGGCGACGGTGAGCGGATCCGCGGACTCACCAAGGACGCCGCGGTAGCCGATCTGGAACTCCCACTGGCCGGGCATGACCTCGGCGTTGATGCCGTAGAGCATCAGGCCGGCGGCGATGCAGGCGGTGGTGTGCGCCTCGACGAGGTCACGGCCGAAGACCTTGTCGGCGCCGTGCCCGCAGTAGAACGGGCCCTGCGGCGCCGGGTACCCGTTCTTCGGGAAGCCGAGCGGTCGGCCGTCGGTGAACAGGGTGTACTCCTGCTCGAAGCCGAACCACGGCTCCTCGTCGGCGGCGCCCGCATCGAGCTCGGCGCGGAGCGGCGCGCGGGTGTTGGTGGCGTGGGGTGTTCCGTCGGCGTTCAGCACCTCGCACAGCACGAGGTGGTGGGGGGCGCCGCGGATGGGGTCCGGGACGAACGTAACCGGCTCGAGGAGGAGGTCGGAGTCGCCGCCATCGGCCTGGTAGGTGGACGATCCGTCGTAGCTCCACCGCGGGAAATCGGTGAGGGCGACGGCGCGATCTTCGGGGGATGCGATCAGGCGCGTCTTCGAGCGGAGCTGCGCCGTGGGCGCCGCTCCGTCCAACCAGATGTACTCGGCTTGGCTCAGCATTTCTTTCCTCCTGCCGGGGGGTTCGACCCGGACACCCCCCCATGCGCGTGCCTCGCGAAAAGCGGCTCACGGTCGTGCGAGAAATCGTCCCGCGCGGAGCGGAAGCCGTTAGACTGCGCAGCGACGCGCCCGAGGCGTCACACCGAAGCCATGGCCGCCGAAGTCACGCAGCTCCTGAAGGATGTGAATGCGGGAGACGCGCGCGCGATCTCGCGTCTGTACGAACGCGTCTACGCGGAGCTGCGTCAGCTCGCCGGCGCGCGGATGCGGAGGGAGCGCGCCGGGCACACGCTACAGCCGACGGAGGTCGTGCACGAGGCGTGGATGCGTCTCGTTCAGGGACAAGCGGACTGGCAGAGCCGCGCACACTTCTTCGGTGCGGCGGCGGAGGGGATGCGTCGCATCTTGATCGAGCACGCGCGTAAGCGCGGTGCGGAGAAGCGCGGCGGTGGCGCGCGGCGCGTGACGTTCAACGAGCTCGAGATCCAGTCCGACGATCCGGACATCGATCTCCTCGCGATGGACGAAGCGCTCGCCGCGCTGGAGGCGCACGACGAACGCCTCGCTACCGTGGTGAAGCTCCGCTACTTCGCGGGCATGACGGTCGAAGAGATCGGCGAGCTCACCGAGCGTTCCGTCTCCACGGTGAAGCGCGACTGGACGTACGCGCGCGCGTGGCTCTTCGAGCGCATGGGAGGCTGACGCGCGGTCGGCGCGCGCGAGGCGAACGATGAGCGAGGGGGCACAGAGCGAGCTCGACCTCTTCCACGAAGTGCTCGATCAACCGCCCGAGGATCGCGATGCGTTCATCGTCGATCGGCACGCGGAAGATCCGGAGTTGATCGATCGCTTGCGGCGCCTCGTCGCCGGACATGAGCGCGCGGAGCGGGCGGGCGCGGATCGGCCCCTCGTCCCCGTGGAGGCGACGCCGGAGCGCATTGGCCCGTATCGCCTCCAGGAGCTCCTCGGCGAGGGCGGGATGGGCGTGGTCTACGCCGCCGAGCAGGTCGAGCCGATCCGTCGCCGTGTCGCGGTGAAGATCATCAAGCTCGGTATGGACACCAAGGAGGTGATCGCGCGCTTCGAGGCCGAGCGTCAGGCGTTGGCGATGTTGGATCACCCGGGCGTCGCGCGGGTGTTCGACGCGGGGAGCACGACCAACGGTCGCCCGTACTTCGTGATGGAGCTCGTCCGTGGGCTCCCGCTCAACGAGTACTGCGCGAAGCACAAGGTCACGGTGCGCACGCGCCTGCAGCTGTTCGTACAGGTCTGCGACGCCGTCCACCACGCGCACCAGAAGGGGATCATCCACCGCGACATCAAACCGTCGAACGTGTTGGTGACGGTCCCGGAGGAGCGGCCCGTCCCGAAGATCATCGACTTCGGCGTGATGAAGGCGACTGCAGCGCGGCTGTCGGAACGCACGGTCTTCACGGAGCAGGGCCAACTGATCGGCACGCCGGAGTACATGTCGCCCGAGCAGGCGGAGATGTCCGGCTTGGACGTCGACACGCGCACCGACGTCTATTCGCTGGGCGTCATGCTCTACGAGCTGCTGACGGGCGTGCTCCCGTTCGACTCGCGGCAGCTCCGCTCGGGGGGCTTCGCGGAGATTCAGCGCATCATCCGCGAGGTCGAGCCGACGCGCCCCAGCGCGCGGATCGCCGAGCTCGCGCGGGACGGCGTCGTCGATCGCGCGCAGGCCGCTGCGGCGCACCGAATGGTGCGGGGCGATCTCGATCGCGTCGTGATGTGCGCGATGGATAAGGACCGCACGCGGCGCTACGGTTCGGCGAGCGCGCTCGGCGAGGACGTCGCGCGCTTCCTCGCGGACCTGCCGGTGCGTGCGAGTACGCCGAGCGCGGCGTATCGGCTCCAGAAGTTCATCAAGCGGCAGCGCTACCTCGCGACGGCGATCGCGTTCACGTTCCTCGCGGTGATCGCGGGCGTGGCGGGGCTCGCGATCGGCCTGATCGACGCGCGCGAGGCGGAGGCGCTCGCCGACCGTCGTGCGGACAACGCGCAGGTCGCGTCGGCGTTCCTGCAGCGGGTGTTGTTCCACGTCGACCCGGAGTTCGGCGGCGGCAAGCTGTCGCTGCTCGAGGTCATGGGGATCGCGTCGCGCTCCGTCGACGATGACCTCAGCGATCACCCGGAGGTCGAGGCGTCCGTGCGCGAGTCGATCGGGGTGGCGTACCGGCGCCTGTCGATGTTCGCGGAGGCGGAGCCGCACCTTCGGCAGTCGCTCGAGATTCGTCGTCAGCTCCTCGGCGACGAGGACCTCCAGACTGCGCGCTCGTTCATCGCGACCGCGTATCTGATGTTCGAGCACGAGGGGAGCATCGACGAGGCGCTCGAGCTCCTCGCGAAGGCGAGCCGGAGCCTCGCGGTGCATGGGCTCACGGAGTCACCCATCAACGGGTGGCTGCTCCTCGACATCGGCATCATCAACCTCGCGGGCGATCACCTCGGCGCGGCGCAGCGCGCGTTCGAAGGGAGCTCGCGCATGCTCACCGCGCGGCGCGGCGCGGAGCACCCGGACGTCAGTCGCCCGCTGCGCGGCCTCGCGATGGTCGCGCTGCACCGGGGCGACCTCGAGGAGGCCGAGCGCCTCGCGCGCGACGCGGTGTCGCGGTGTGAAGGCGAGGGCACCGAGTACATCGGCGCGCGAGCGCGGTTGGTCCTCGCGCGTGTGTTGATCGATCGGGAGAAGTTGGAGGAGGCGGGCGAGCTGTTGTCGGAGGCCGCGACGCGGTTCGCTCGGACGGTCGGCACGCGTCACATCCGCATGGCCGAGCTCGACGCGTTGCTCAGTCGCTTGGCCCTCGCGCAGGGAGAGTTCACGGAGGCGGAGCGCTTCGCGAAGCGCTGCGAGTCGCTGCGCCGCGAGCTGCTGCACCCGCGGCACTGGGGCCTGCTCGAAGCGCGGTTGCTGAGGCAGCGCGCGCGCCTCGGGATGGGCCTCGCCGAAGACGCCGACAGCGAACTCCTCGCGATCGGCGAAGAAGCGGAGCGCCGGGTGGGGCCGGATCACCCGCTGACGATCGCGGTCGCGCGGGCGCGCCTGGAGTGCGCGAATGTGTTGGACGACGCTTCGTTGAAGACGATCCGATCGGATCGGTTGGTACGCTTGGAGGCGAAGCGGGCGAAGCGGCTCGCGAGCGAGTGAGTCAGCGCAGCTGGCTGTCCTTGTTGCCGCGGCGGTCGACGAGGTCGGCGCGGGCGTCGTCGTCGTCCTGTTCTCGTTGGCAGCTCACGCAGAGGCGGACGCCGGGCACGGCGCGGCGGCGGCCCTCGGGGATCGGGGCGCCGCAGTCTTCGCACTCGGTGAGGCTCTCGCCGCGCCTCATGCGTGCGCGGGCGCGCTCGACGGCGTCCTCGACGCTCGCGTCGATCTGCTCTTGGACTGCGCCGTCCTTGTACCAACCGCCGGCCATGGCGCTTCGATTGTAGCGGATCGCGGCGAGGGGTGGTGCGTGTTGCGCTCGCGGGACCGGGCGCGCCAATCTGCAGGGGCGATGCGCGCGTGGATGTTCGGGGTGGGGCTCATCGGCCTGGTGGGGTGCGAGACGGCGGAGCTCGAGCCGCTCGGTGGGCTCGAGCTCGACGGGGGCTCCGTGGTCACCCGCGTCGATGCCGGGGTATCGGGTGTCGATGCCGGTTCGCGGTTGGACGCGGGCACGGTCCGCGACGCCGGGTTCCTGCGGGACTCCGGGGTGGTGCGCGACGCGGGGCCGCCGCCCCGCGCGTTCCCGCTCGGGACGGGCAACTTGCTCGTCACGATCGACGAGACGCTCATCGAGTTCACGATGGCGGGGGTGGAGGTCGCGCGTCGGCCGACGCCCGGGCCGGACCAAGCGCGTGACTTCGCGGTGCGCGGGACCGAGGTGTATCTGTACAACGGGACGTTCTCGCCGACGCTCGCGACGCTCGACGCGGTGACCGGGCGGTGGACGGAGCGCACGCACCCGGGGTGGAGCACTGTCAACAACATCTCCCTGGGAGGGTTGGCGATCGGTGAGGGCCGCGTGTTCGTGACGGACATGTCGACGGCCAACAGCCCGCAGCGCGGGATCGTCGCCTTCGATCTCGACGGGCCGAGCGCGACGCGATTCGCCGAAGACGCCGAGTACGAAGACGTCACGCTCGGCCTCGACGGCCGGTTGTACGGCCTGGTCAACGACTACGGCGACGTCCACGTGTTCGACCCAGTCACGTTCGAGCGCCTCTACGCGCTCGACCTCGGGCACTCATCGTCGTCGCGCGGCCTCGCCGTCGCCGCGGACGGGACGATCTACATGTCGTCGTGGTCGGGCTACGTGGAGCGCTTCACGCCCGCGGGCGCCTCGTTGGGGACGATTCGACTGGAGGGGAGCCTCGGCGACATCGACCTCCGTTCGGACGGGATGCTCGCGGTGGGGAGCCGCAGCGGCCTGGTGTTCGTGTTCCCGAGCGATGACTTCGACGCGGTGCCGATGGAGATCGCGGTGACGAGGTTTCAGCTCCCGTTCGTGGCGTTCGTGGATCGGTGAAGGTTTGTCAGGCGGGGCGGGCAGCGATGATCGCAGAAGGTTGTCCGCATCCCGTGAAAGGGCGTCCAGCTGCCACGTGTAATGGGCGCGGCTGCGTCTACGGGAGTATGCGGAGGGCCGAGATGCGCACCGTAGGGTGGTTGGGACTCGCGAGGAGTTAACTGAATGCGAATATCAAAGAGCGTTCGAAGTGAGCTCGGTCGATGGTCGGAGCAAACGCTTTGCTCTGAGTTGACGAACGGATATCCCCGTCTTGATCGAATGGGAGACCCCGCACTCGCAGGAGCGATTGATTCGATACCCATTCCAGATCGCCGCGAATTGGCTCGTCAACTCGTGGGGAGG
>JAUHYN010000951.1 GCA_030426505.1 bacterium
AGGCCGGCGCCCATCGGCCGCAGCGTCGGGCCTCCGAAGTAGCGCTCGCGGTGGACGCGGTGCGCTTGGCGGTTGCGCTCGGGGACGAGGACTTCGATCTTCTGCCCGACGAGCTCGTCGCGCGCGTATCCGAACAGCGCTTCGACTTGCGCGTTGACGAGGACCATCGTGCCCTCGCTGTCCATCAACACGGTCGCGTCGGGAGCGGACTCGACGAGCGCGCGGTACCAGACGTCTCGCGTCGGCTCGTCGTGAGGTGGGCCCATCGCCGGCCCATCATGGCCTCCGCACGTCCGGGCGGAAAGGGGGCTCAGGGAGCGGGGAGTCGACCGGCCCCTTCGACGTCCACGAACACGGTCCCCTCGACGGGCTTCGGGATGAGGATGTGCCGGCCCTCGAAGTGGCTGAGCGGTACGCTCCTCCCCACGGCTCGGTCGAGCACCTGACCGTTCGCCCCGATGAACTCCACGACCGCGCGGTCACCGGTCGGCGGCTCTTCGACCATGACCGCCGAGCCCCAGCGCACGCCGTCGGCGTCCTGCATGACGACTTGCCACTCGGACGGCTCGAACGTCGTGAACGGGAAGCCCTGGTTCACGGTGCGGATGCGATTGAACATCGCGGTGTACGTGTAGTCCGAGACCCAGATCGGATCGCAGTAGCTCATCATGTCCCGCGTGTCGTTCGGGTCGATGAGGAGGCGCGTGAGGAGGTTGAAGCCCCAGACGCCGAGGCGCGCGCCGTTGTACGGATAGTTGCCGTCCGCCGAGCCCACGCCGCACGGCGCGTGTTGGCGCCCGAGCGTGTGACCGATCTCGTGGACGAAGGTCTCCGGAGATCCGTCGCCCGTGAAGCCGAGCCCGATCGCGCCGCGCGAGTACGTGTTGCCGGCGTTCGGGAGCGGGCCGAGCCCCGCGATGCAGCCGCCTTGGCAGTACGCTCCGAACGAAGAGGCCGGCGCGAAGATGCCGTAGTAGTACGTGTTGTCCGGCGGGTTCTCGCTGTTGCGGTGCGCGAGGAGCGCTTCGAGGAGGTTGCTCCACCCGGCCTGGCTCGTCGGGTTCACCGGCGAGTTCCAGTCCACCACGTTGCCGACCGTGAGGGTCAGGTCGGGGATCGGGTACATCGCGTACATCAGGTCGTAGTAGCGCTGGACCTGCTGCGGCGAGGTGTCGGGGAGGCGGCCGGAGCCGTCCGCGTTGTAGCGGATCGGCACCAACACGACGTTGAACGTGCTGCCGTTGCTGTTGACCGGGAGCTGCTGCGTTCCGTTCGCGGGGAACAGCGCGCCGGAGGTGTTGCCGTTCTCCGGTACACAGGCCTCCGTCTCGTAGAGGCCGAGGCTGTACTCGACGCCCTCGAGCAGCGTCTCCTCCGGGATCTCGAAGTTGAACGTGGAGCCCCCGTTCGTCTCCGACGAATCCATGCTCACGGTGACGCGCTCTTCGTAGACCCGCGGCGCGCCGCCGAACGCGGGGTGCTCGAACGACACGCGCGCGACGATCTCACGCGGCTGCCAACCGGCGCCGCGCGTGACGAAGACGCGCACGAGCGCTTCGCGGTTCTGCACGATCGGGGCATTGACCGGGTTGACCAGGCTCCCGTCCCGCATCACGGAGATCTTCACGCTCTGGTAGTAGGCGACCTCGCTGATCGTGAGGCCCCCCGCGAGCGTGGACGCGCCGCCCGGGCGGAGGTCGTCGTAGGCGCACCAGCTCGCGTTCAGGTCACCGGTCGCGAGCGCGTCGTCGAGCGCGATCGACCAGTTGCCGGTCATGCCGGTGTTCGGGGTCCAGCTGTCGATGCGCAGGACGAGCTCGCGCGCCTGGCAGTTGTTGTTCAGGCAGACCTGCGCCGGGAGCGTGACGTTCATCGGCGGCGTGATCGTGTTCGGGAGCTCGGCGTACGCGACGTCCATCCCTTGGTTGCCGTTGACCAGGATGTCGCCGTGGGTCGCGCAGTCGGCGCCGTTCGCGCTCAGCACGATCCAGTTCGTGAAGTTGCCGGTCGTGCATCGGTTGCCGACGGTGCTGTTCGGGAAGGGGTTCACGGTCGCGCCGCCGTCGCGGTCGTTCTGCTGGACGCCGCCGTCGCGGGGCTTCTCGCTCACGCCGCCGTCGCGCGGATCCACGACGATGTTGCCGTCCGGTCGCGGGCCGCCGTCGAAGACGACGTTCGGGCGCGCGTCGTCGATCGCGAGCTGGCGACCGCCGCCGACGGTCTCCACGCAGCCGGTCGCGATCAGCGCTCCTCCGATGGCGACGTTCAGCAGGAGACTTCGGAGGATCAGACGCTGCATGGAACCTCCTTGGACTCTATCAAATCGTGCGTCGCGGCTCGACTCGCGGCGCGACCGAGGAACGCGCGGTGAGCGGGCCGTGTGACCCGCGCGCCTCAGCGTCATCGCACCCGCCTCACAGCGCGTATTACGCGGGCGGATCCGATTCCTGCTCGCGGGACCTACATTGTCCGGTCGCGAGAGTGTCGCGCTCGCCTCAGGTCGAATCCCGGTCGGCCGTTCGTCCGACCCGACATCGTGTCACTTCAACAGACACGGGTGCGCGAGGCCATCGAGCGTGATCTTCGTCGCACGCACCTGACCCGCGGTGCCGGAGAGATCCGTCGCGAGCACCGCGCGCGGATCGGCGAGGGCGAGGACGTCGACCGCTGCGATCGACCCCTCGTACAACGTGTACGCGCAGCCCTTCGTGCGCTCGAGGTACTGCACGACGCGGACGGTGCCCGTCGCCGGGCGCCCCGAGACCGGGTTCACGAGGTTGCCGAGGAACACGAAGCCTTCGGGCGTGTCGAGGCGCGCGGCGAGGACGCCGACGTCTTCGACGAGCGGCTCGAACCCGACGCCGGTGAAGCGATAGATCGTGTGGTTGGTGTGGCGGAGCAGGATGCCGTACCGCGGATCGTCGAGCAGCTGCACGAAGCGCTCGCCCTGGGGGATCGGGATGGTCTGCGGCTCCGCGCCGTCCTCGTAGAGGAGCGCGAGCGCTGCGGTCTCCTCGAGGTTGATCACGAGCAACCCGTCGCGCCCCACGAACGCGGCGGCGGGCATGCGGTTGCTGCGATCGTTCGTACCCACCACCTCGACGGCGCCGTTGCGGTAGCGGAGGACGTAGCGCGGAAAGGACGGCTCCGTGCCGTTCCAAGTCGAGGTTCCGATCGCGAGGTCGATGTCTTCGGCCGAGCCGCGGCCGGTCACGAGTGCGCGACGGATCGGCTTCGCCGCGGCGAGCGAAGCGACGCTCGTGAAGCCGCTGTCCGGGTGTCCGCGCAGGATCGCTTCGGTGGTGACGAGCCACAGCTCGCCGTCGTCGGCTCGGTATCCGCCGACCACGAGGTCCGGGCCGACGTCGAAGGGTGTGGCGTCGCCGGTCGCGAAGTCGACGAGGAAGGCGGAGTGTCCGGTGGTGCTGGTCGCAACGAAGTCGTAGTCGCGCGCTTGGATCATCGTCATGAAGAAGCGCCCGTCGGCGAGCTCGGTGACGAAGGTCGGCAAGTAGAGTTGCGCGCGATCGGGCAACATGATCGTGCGCGTGTCGAACGAAATGTCCGGCATGACGACGTCGCAGCGGTAGGTCTCGGGTTCGGGGAGGGGGAGGCGGCGCAAGCTGTCTTGCACGGCGTCGGACAGCTCGGTCTCTTCGCTCCAGGTCCCGTCCCCGGAGGGGCGCATGCTCCGCACGGTGCGCGGCGCGGGATACGCGCTGGGGTGATTTGCGCCGCCTTTGGCGTCACGGACAGGTTTTGCGACGCCTTTGGCGGCGCCGGGGGCAGGGGGCATC
>JAUHYN010000952.1 GCA_030426505.1 bacterium
CCGGACGCGACGCCGCCGTTCTCCGCGCGCTCCGGGAGGACGTACGCGTCGTAGTACGGCCCGGTCGCGGTGAGCGAGTCCGACGCGCCGCCTTCGTGGTTGCCGATCGCCGGGTACGTCGGCGTGTTGCGCAGGATGTTCTGGTACATCGCGAAGAAGCGATCCTGGAACTCCTGGTCGGTGCCGTCGGAGTACGCCATGTCCCCGACGTGCAGGTAAACGTCCGGCGGGCGCTGACCGTTCTCGCGCAACATCGCGTCGCGCACGCGCGCTTGCTTCGCCGTCGCGACACCCGAGTCGCCCACGACCCAGAACGTGAAGGGCGCGGCGTCTCCGCGGACGGGCGCCGTGACGAAGTAGTGGTCCTCGTCGCCGCCCGCGAGCGGCGCGTCGGCGGGGCCGACCGCGTAGTAGTACCTGGTGCCGGGCTCGAGGCCGTCGATCGCGACCTCGTGCTGCGTCGCCGTCGCCGTGTCCGTGAGGCTGTTGTCGAGCGCGTCCGGCGCGCGCCCGAAGCGCACGTGCGGCGTGCTCGCGGCCTCCGTGCGCCACACGATCGTCGCGGACGTCGGCGTCGTCTTCTGGACGTACGGACCGCGCACCGGGCGGGCGGACGCGACGCTCGGCGCGAGGACGACGGCGAGCGCGAAGAGGATCGATCGACCCAGCGAGCCGCTCATCGCGCACCCCCTTCGATCGCCGCCAGGAGCTCGGTGGCGGGCGTGAGCTCGGGCGAACGCTTCAGCGCGCGCTCCAGATCGCGGCGCGCTTCGGCGTCCCGGCCCAACGCGTGGAGCGCGGCGGCGCGCGCCGTCCACGCGAGCGGGGTGGGGCGGCGCGCGACGAGTCGTTGCGCTTCCGCCAACGCGGCGCGACGATCCGCGGCCGCGCTCTCGGCGTGACCGCCCGCCGCGCGCAGCTCCGCGCGGACGAGCAACCAGCGCGTCTTGACGGGCGCGCTCGCGAGGAGCGGCGCCAGCGTGGCCTCCGCCGCCTCGAGATCACGCGTGGCCTGAGCGCGTGCGAGGGCTTCGACGAGCACGGCCGCGCCGGTCGAGGCGACGCCGCGCGCGAGGAGGGCCTCGGCGTCCCGGTCGCGGTCCAGGGCCCGGAGCAGTCGGCCCGCTTCGAAGTAGGCGTCGACGCCGGGCGAGGCCGCGAGCGCGGCGCGATAGTCGTCGAGCGCGCGCGCCGTGCGTCCGAGCTCGGCGTTCGAGCGCGCCCGGAGGAGGTACGCACCGTGCGCGTTCGCGGCCGAGACCTCGCTGTCGAGGTAGCGCGTGAGGGCGTCGATCGCCGCGGCATGCCGCCCGCGGTCCCGCTCGAGGCGCCCGCGTTCGAGCCACACGCGCGACGCCTCGGGGTGGAGCGCCTCCACGAGCTCGAGCATCACGAGGGCGTCGTCGATCCTCCGCAGGTTCCGGTACGACTCCGCGCGCTCGTAGAACACCGCGGGCCCCGCCGCATCGAAGTCGAGGCGTGACAGCGTGAGCGGTGCGCCCTCGTGGGCGAGCGCGCTCGATGGACTCAGCGCGAGTCCGAGCGCGACCGCGAGACTCCCCCGTCGCATCCCGAATACGTCGCGCGCGGCGCCCGCCGTGACAATACGACGGCTCACCACCCGAGCTGCTTCGACGCGAGCTCCTTCATGATCTCTTCGGCGCCACCGCCGATCGCGATCACCTTGGTCTCGCGGTAGATGCGCTCCGACTTGCACCCGCGCAGGTAGCCGGCGCCGCCGAGGATCTGCACCGCCTCCTTGGCGCACAGCTCCATCGTCTGCGTGGCCTGGTTCTTCAGCAGGCAGATCGGGCCGACCGGCGACTCGCCCTCGCGCATGTCGTACGCGACGCGCTCCATGAACGCCTTCGTGGCGTGGAGCGACTGCGCCATGTCCACGAGCTTGTGACGAATGACCTGGTGCTTGATCAGCGGCTTGCCGAACGTCTCGCGCTGCTTCGCCCACGCGAGGGCCTCTTCGAAGCACACCTGCGCGAAGCCGTACGCGTTCGCGGCGAGGCCGAGGCGCTCGTTGTTGAAGTTGATCATGATGCCCATGAAGCCGGCGTTCTCGTCGCCGACGAGGTTCGCGGCGGGGACGCGACAGTCGTCGAAGTAGAGCGTCGCCGTGTCCGACGCCCACCACCCCATCTTCTCGAGCGGCGTCCGCGAGAAGCCGGGGGTGTCCGCCTCGACCACGAAGATGGAGATGCCGCCCATGCCCTCGCCCCCGGTGCGCGCCGCGACGGTGACGTAGTCCGCGCGCATCCCGGACGTGATGAACGTCTTCGATCCATTGAGTAGATAGTGGTCGCCGTCCTTCTTGGCGGTGGTCTTCAGGTTCGCGACGTCCGAGCCGCCCGAGGGTTCGGTGATCGCGAGCGCCGCGATCTTCTCCCCCGCGAGCACCGGCGGGACGACGCGCGCCTTCAGCGCCTCGGAGCCCAGCGCGACGATCGGCGGGAGCGCGATCGTGTGGCTCATGAGCCCCGCGCTCACACCCCCGGACCCTCCGCGCGCCAGCTCCTCGGCGCCGATGATCGCGTAGAACGGATCCGACTCGACGCCGCCGTAGGCCTCCGGGAACCCGAGCCCCAGGAGCCCGACCTCCGCCGCGTCGCGGTACAGCTGCACCGGGAAGGCCTTCGCCTCGTCCCAGGCGTCCGCGAAGGGCGCGATCTTGGTGTCCACGAAGCGCCGCAGCGTGCGCCGAAACGCCTCGTGCTCCTCCGTATAGTATGGGCTCGCCACGGCGCACGGTCCTACCAGGCCCGTCGGCGCCCGGCCACCCGTCCGGGCTGCGGGTTCCCCCGGGACGCTTTTCTCGCAGTCCGGCGGCGGTTCTGGCCTGATAGGGGCGGCGTGTACATCGTCGTGATCGGTCTGGGCGAGGTGGGTCGTCACCTCATTCGTGTGCTCGAGCTCGAAGGGCACGACGTCGTCGCGGTGGACCAGAACGCCGACGCCGTCGGACCTGGTGGTCGCGGTGACCGACCACGACGAGGTCAACCTGATCGCCGCGCTCGCGTCCCGGCAGCGCGGCGCCAAGCGCGTCATCGCGCGCACCGAGGGCAACGAGTGGGCGCGGTCGCGACAGGGCGTCCGTTACAACCTCCTCGGCGTCGATGTCGCCATCAACCCGAGCGTCCTCATCGCCACCGAGCTCGTGAAGATCGCGCGCTCGCACGGCGCGGTCGAGGTGATCGATCTCGCGCAGGATCGCCTCGAGCTCGTGCAGGTCGAGGTCACCGAGAAGACGCGCTTCATCCACCGCCCGATCTCTTCCATCCCGCTCCCGCGCGACACGCTGATCGCCGCCATCGTCCGCAAGAACGAGCTGTTCGTCCCCGGCGGCGCGGACGTCGTCGTCCCCGACGATCGCATCTACCTATTCGGGCGCCCCTCCGACGTCCCCGACGCCGAAGACCTCTTCACAACGAGCCGCGAAGCGCGCCGCGCGTGCATCGCGGGGGGCGGCCTAACCGGTGAGATGATCGCGCTGCAACTCGCGGAAGAGGGGACCGAAGTCCTGCTCATCGAGTCGCAGCGCGAACGCGCCGAAGCGCTGTCCGCCGCGCTCCCGGACGTCACCGTGCTCCACGGCGACGGCACCGACACCCGCCTCCTCGAGGAAGAGGAGGTCGGCACGTACGATCTCTTCGCCGCCGTCACGGCCGACGACGAGCTCAACCTGATGGCCGCGCTCCTCGCGCAGCGGCTCGGCACCGCGCGCACCGCCGCGATCGTGCAGCGGCCCGACTACCAACCGATCTACCGGCAGCTCGGGA
>JAUHYN010000017.1 GCA_030426505.1 bacterium
TCGACGCGGCGTCGGGACATGTCCGCGAGCACCGCGGCCTCCGCGAGGCGCGCGAGTTCGACCCGGGGCGGCGCTGCCACCGTTAGAGGATACACCAACGGCGCGCACGAGATGCTCGATTCGGCCAGGGACACGCCGATGACCCTTTTCGGGCCATGGCACCAAATGGGGAATCGATCAGCGATGTCGTCCTACGTCGCCTGAAGGAGCACGGTGACTTTCCCGCGATGGCGGAGACCATCGTCAAGGTCAACTCGGTCACCGCCAACGAAGACTCCTCCGCCAACGAGCTCGCGAAGGTCATCCTCGAGGACTACTCGCTCACCAACCGCGTACTGCGCGTGGTGAACAGCGCCATCTTCGCGCAGACCGTCGAGGTCACCACCATCTCTCGCGCGATCGTCGTGCTCGGGTGGAAGTCGATCCAGCGCCTCGTCCTCACGCTCAAGCTGTTCGACAGCCTCCCGGAGGGCGCGGACGCCGAGACCGTGAAGAAGTGCCTCGGCGCGTCGTTCCTCAGCGGCGTCCTCGCGAGGAACATCGCGAACCAGGCGACGAGCGCGGTCGGCGAAGAGGCGTTCATCTGCGCGCTCTTCCACCAGTTCGGCGAGACGCTCGTGACGTTCTTCCTCCCGGAGAAGCAGACCGAGATCCGTCACCGCGTCGAGAAGCTCAAGAAGGCGGAGGGGCCCTCCGTCCGTCGCGTCCTCGGGATGAGCTACTCCGACGTCGGACGCGTCGTCGCGCGTGAGCTCAACTTTCCCGACCTGGTGCTCGAGAGCATGAAGCCGACGCCGCGCCTGCGGAACCGCAAGCAGCCGACGCGCGCGGAAGCGACCGCCGGTATCGCCGCGTTGAGCGGAGCGATGGCGCGGGTCCTGATCGAAGAAGACCCCGACGCGAAGTCGAAGCTGAAGGCCCTGATGAAGGAGTTCGAGGGCGCCTACGGGAAGGTCGGCTTCCCGCTCGACGACCTCGTCGAGAAGAGCGTCAACGAGTTCGAGGAGCACGCCGCGGCGATGAACCTCCCGGTGTCGCCCAAGCGCACCGCGCGCCGCGTGATGAGGAACTACTCGGACATCATCGAGCGCGAGAAGACGGAAGAGCGCGCCGCGAAGAAGCAGGCCGACGCGGAGACGAAGACGGAGCGGGTGTTCACGGACGGCATCCGCGACGCCACGAGCTCGCTCGTCTCGAAGTCGTCGCTCTCCGAGGTCCTCGTGGTCGTTCTGCAGACCATGTACAAGGGGCTCGCGTTCGCCGGCGCGTACCGCGCCGCCTTCCTGATGAAGAGCCCGAGCGCCGAGGAGCTCCGCTACCGGTCGGGCGTGGGCTGCGGCCTCGACGACGCCGGCAACTGGTTCCGGGTGTCGTTCGATCACGCGGGGATGTTCCGCGTCGCGCTCGAGCAGAAGAAGGACCTGTACATCGACAAGCTCGGAGCCGAGGCGATCGGGCGGATGTTGCCGCCGGCGCTCCAGCACCGCGTGCAAGAGGACTCGTTCGTCGTCGTGCTCCCGATCGTCGTGGGCTCGAGCCCGATCGGCGTCTTCAGCATCGACGGCAAGGGACAGCAGCCGCTCACCGACAAGCACCTCAAGCACCTCGCGGTGCTGCGCGACCAAGTGGTGCTCGCGATTCGGCAGTCGTCTTCGAAGGCCGCTTGAGGTTGCGCGCGAGCGCCGCTTCGGCGATGCGTCTCGCCATGCGTCGCTCGTCGTTGCTCCCGTTGATGCTCCTCGCGTTCGCGTGCAAGTCGTCCGATCCCGCTCAGCCGGCATCGGCGCCCGCGACGGATCCGGTCGCGAAGGAAGCGCCGCCGCCGCCGCCGCCGAAGGCGCCCGCCAAGACGCCCGCGGGAGCGAAGGCCTGCGCCTCCTCGGCCGAGTGTGGCGAGGGCGAGGTGTGTACGACGGAATCGGGCGCGTGCGATCGCCCGCCGGGCTGCGGCGAAGGCGATATCTGTCCGCAGGTCTGCTACGGCGTCTGCGCGAAGAAGGACGCGCCGACGAAGGCCGCGATCGAAGGCGGCTGCGCGAGCGACGCCGACTGCCGGACGTTCAGCGACTACTGCGAAGGCTGCAACTGCCGTGTCCTCGCGAAGGGCGCCGCGGCGCCGAAGTGCAAGTCGAAGCCGGTCAACTGCCTCGTGGATCCGTGTCAGATGCAGCGCGCCGCGTGTGTGAAGGGCGCGTGTGTGCTCGCCGATCGCGCCGACGAGGAGTGACCTCGCCCGGACTTCGCGGTAGATACGCGCCGTGCAGGCCTACGAAGTCCAGGGCGCGTTCGGACTGGAGAACCTGAAGCTCGCGGAGCGCGCCGACCCCACGCCGGGGCCGCGCCAGGTCGTGGTCGCGGTCAAGGCCGCGTCGATCAACTACCGCGATCTGATGATGGTGCAGGGCACCTACAACCCCAAACTGAAGCTCCCGTTCGTGCCGCTCTCCGACGGGATGGGCGAGGTCGTCGCGGTCGGCTCCGCGGTCACGCGCACCAAGGTCGGCGACCGTGTCGTGGTCGCGTTCTTCGAGGACTGGATCGCGCGCCCCGTGCCGCCGGACAAGCGCCTCCACCGGGTCGCGCGTGGCGGGCCGGTCGACGGGATGCTCACGCAGCGCGCCGTCGTGTCGGAGGAGGCCGTGTGCCCGGCGCCGTCGAACCTCACGAACGCCGAGGTCGCGACGCTGCCGTGCGCGGCGCTCACCGCGTGGAGCGCGATCGTCACGCAGGGCGAGGTCGGGCCGGGGCAGTGGGTGGTCGTCCAGGGGACGGGCGGGGTCTCACTGTTCGCGCTGCAGTTCGCGAAGAAGCTCGGCGCGCGCGTGATCGTGACTTCGTCGAGCGAAGAGAAGCTCGCCCGCGCGCGCGCGCTCGGCGCGGACCACGGCATCAACTACAAGACCACGCCGAACTGGGGCAAAGCGGTCCTCGAGTTCACGACGGTCGGCGCGGACCACGTGCTCGAAGTCGGCGGCGCGGGGACCCTCGCGCAGTCGTTGATCGCGGTGCGCCCCGGCGGACACGTGAGCATCATCGGCGTGCTGAGCGGCGTGAAGTCGGACCTCAACGTGGTGCCGATCCTGATGAACAACATCCGGCTCCAGGGCGTTCACGTGGGCTCGCGCACCGAGCTCGAGGCGATGAACCGCGCGATCGAGCAGCAGAACATCAAGCCCGTGGTGGATCGCATCTTCCCGTTCGACGACGCGCCGCGCGCGTTCCGCTACGTGGAAGAGGCGAAGCACTTCGGGAAGGTCTGCATCTCGATGGAGTAGGCCGCGCGCCTCACGCGTACCGGCCAACGATCGACATCGCCTGACCCACGTACCCGCCGCCGAACAGGAGCGCGTGGTTCATCACGTGGTAGAGCTGATAGAGCGGGTTGCGCTCGCGCCAGCCTTCGAGCGGGCGGACCTCTTCGTACGCGTCGTAGGTGCGGCGCGAGAAGCCTCCGAAGAGCGTCATCATGCCGAGCTCCATCTCGGGGTGGGCGTACGCGACGGCCGGGTCGATCAGCGCGGGGCGCGCGCCGTCGGCGTGCAGGTTCCCGCTCCAGAGGTCGCCGTGGATCAGCGCGGGCGCGTGGTCGTCGTCGAGGAGATCGTCGAACCTCGCCATCGCGCGCTCGACGCGCTTCGCTTCGCTGGAGTCGTAGACGCCCGCGCGCACGCCGAGGCGGAGTTGGTGGCCGATGCGGTGGGCTCGGTAGAAGTCGACCCACCGCACGACGCTCGGGTTCGGCTGCACGGTCGTGCCGCAGTACGTGTCGCGCTCGAAGCCGAACGTGTCACGCGTCGCGGCGTGGAGCTCGGCGAGGCCGCGCCCGAGCGCTTCGTCGAAGTCGCCGTCGCGTCGCCCCGGTTCGAGGTACGTGGTCACGAGGAACCCGGCGGCGCCGGGGCGCGGATCTTCGTGCGCGATGACCTCGGGGATCGCGAGCGACGTCCCGCTCGCGCGCATCGCGGTGAGGCCAGCGGCCTCGGCGGAGAACAGCGCGCCGGGCGTGCCGTTGGACTTCACGAAGTACGGCCCCGCGTCGGTCTCGATGCGCGCGGCTTCGTTGATGCACCCGCCGCCGAGCGCGCGCCGCGAGGTGATTTGCACCGGGTGACCGAGCGCCGCCGACAGCGCGGCTTCGACGCGCGCGTCGATCGCGTTCACGCTTCGATCTCGTCCGCGATCCGCTCCGCGCACCGCTCGACGATGCGGACCACGTCGTCGAAGCCGTCCTCGCCTCCGTAGTACGGATCGGGCGTGTCTGGGTCGGCGCCTTCGTCGTCGTAGCTCCTGAACAGCCGCACGCGCTCCGCGTACTCGGGCGGGCACATCGCGAGGAGGTCGGCGTGGTTGTCGCGGTCCATCGCGAGCACGAGATCGAACCGCGCGAAGTCTTCGACCGTCACCTGCCGCGCGCGGCCCCCGAGTGTGTAGCCGTGGCGCTTCGCGGCCTGTTGCATCCGTCGGTCGGGTGGGTTGCCGACGTGCCACGCGCCGGTGCCCGCGCTGTCGATCTCGACGCGGTCATCGAGGCCGCGACGCTTCACGATCGCGCGGAGCAGCCCCTCCGCGGTGGGCGAGCGGCAGATGTTCCCGAGGCAGACGAACAGGATGCGCTTCATCGCCCGCCCGGCGTACCAAACGACGCGCGGCGGGGCCATCGGTGGCGTCCTACTTCTTGGCGAGCTTGGCGTCCGCGCGCGCCCACTTCGCGTCGAACGGTTTGCCTTTGGTGTCGAGGTCCACGACGACCGGGGCGTGGTCGGAGGGGATCGGCTTGCCCTTGCGGGCCTCGCGATCGATCTCCGTCCACACCGTGCGCTCGACGACGGCCGGGCTCGACATGAGCAGATCGATCCGCATCCCCATGTTCTTGTGGAACGCGCCGGCGCGGTAATCCCACCAACTGTAGCGGTTCGATTCGGGGTGCTGAGTTCGGTACACGTCCACGAGCCCGGTCGCTTCGAGCGCCGCGATGCGCGCGCGCTCCGGTTCGGAGACGTGCGTGCCGCCGTGGCACTTCTCCGCGTCCCAGACGTCGATGTCCTTCGGCGCGACGTTGTAGTCGCCGCCGACGACGAGCGCTTCGGCGCCTTCGTCTTCGACCCACTTCGTGAGGCGGTCGAGCCACTCGAGCTTCTTCGCGTAGAACGGAGAGTCGAGCGTGCGCCCGTTCGGGACGTAGACGCTGACCACGCGCACGCCTTGAATGGTCGCGGCGATCATCCGCGCTTCGGTGAAGGGGTCGTCCGGATCCACCTCGGGCGCGACGGGGTCGCCGAACTGGACGACGATGTCCGACGCCTCGTGTTTCGTCGCGATGGCCACGCCGTTCCAGCGCCCCTGGCCGTGGTGGTGGAAGGTGTAGCCGAGCGCGGTGAAGGCGTCGTGCGGCGCGTCCTCGTCGGCGAGCTTCGTCTCCTGCATGAGGATCACGTCCGGCGCCGCGCGCCCGATCCACCACTCGACTTTTCCCAACCGCGCGTTGAGCGCGTTGACGTTCCAGGTCGCGATTCGCATCGCCCGGAGCCTACCTCCGTTTGCGCGATCGCTCTTCCGCGTTGTCGACCTGGAACACCGCGTGGTCCTCGATGCGGACCGCGGTGAGCTGGTTGCCCCAGACACACCCGGAGTCGAGGGCGATCACGCTCTGCCAGAGGTGATGCCCGAGCGCGGCCCAGTGCCCGAAGACCACGGTGTCGTTCGCGGTCGCGCGGCCCTGCGCCTCGAACCACGCGCGGTATCCGGGCGGCGCGTCCTCGAGCGCCCGCTTGAACTCGAAGGCCGGCTCGCCGTCGGGGTCGAGGATCCTCAGGAGCGTACAGACGCTGATCGTCCGCGCCGCGCGTTCGAAGCGCGACAGCCGCTTGCCCTTCGTCCACATCGACGCGAGCAGCGCGGTCCAGGCTTCACTCGTGAGGATCGCGTGAACCTCGTCGGCGCGGTCGAGGACCTCCGCCTTCGACCAGGACGGGAGCACGCCCGCGTGGACGACCAGGTGCCCGGCCTCCTCGAACGCGATGGGCTGCGCGCGGAGCCAGTCGACCAGCTCGGTGCGGTCGTTGGCCTTCATCAGCGCGTCGAGGGTGTCGCGCCTGCCCTCGCGGCGTACGCCGACGACGCGCCCGAGGAAGTGCAGTTCGTGGTTGCCGAGCACCATGCGCACCACGTCGCGGTGCCCGTACGCGAAGCGCAGCGCCTCCAGCGAGCCGGGGCCGCGGTTGATCAGGTCGCCGGCGAACCAGAGGCGGTCGCGCTTGCGGTCGAACGCGATGGTGTCCAGGAGCTTCTGCAGGGTCTTGAAGCAGCCCTGGACATCACCGATCGCGTAGGTCGCCATGCTTCACGTCGCGCGCGTCATCAGCTCCGAGACGAGCTTCGAGAACTCCGCCGGATCCTCGAGCATGCCGCCCTCCGCGAGGATCGACTGCCCGTACAACAGCTTCGCATAGGTCTCGAGGTCTTGGCTCCCCTTGTCCTCGTCGTAGATTTTCTGGAGCTTCGCGAGCACCGCGTGATCCGGATTCAACTCGAGGATGCGCTTCGTCTTCGGCACGTCCTGACCGAGCTGCTTCATGAGCTTCTCCATCTGCGGCGTCATGTCGCCCTCGTCGCCGACCAGACACGCGGCCGAGGACGTGAGCCGCCCCGAGAGGCGCACTTCTTTCACGTCGTCCTGCAGGTAGCTACGGATCGCGGTGAGCACGTCCTTGTGCTCGCGCTCCTTCTCCTCGCGCGCCTTGTCCGCCTCGGCCTTCTCCTCTTCCGTCCCGAGCTCGACGTCGCCCTTGCCGGCGGAGACGAACTTCTTGTCCTGGAAGGTGAGCCCGCGCGACAGCCAGATCTCGTCGATCGGGTCCGTGAAGAACACCACCTCGTAGCCCTTCGCGCGGAAGCCCTCGAGGTGCGGTGAGTTCTGCACCGCCTCCAGCGACGTGCCCGCGAGGAAGTAGATCGCGTCCTGCCCGTCCTTCATGCGCTCGACGTACTCCGCGAGCGACGTCCACTTCGTGACGTCGTGCGTGGAGCGCGTCATCAGCAGGTCGAGCACGCGGTCCTGCTCCTTGTCGTTGCCGCCGACGAGGCCCTCCTTGAGCGCCGCGCCGAACTGCGACCAGAAGCCGTCGTACTTCTCGCGGTCCTCGCCGCGGATCTCCTCGAGCTTGTCGAAGGTCTTCTTGACGAGCTGCTTGCGGATGGCCGCGATCTGGCGGTCCTTCTGCAGGATCTCACGCGAGACGTTCAGCGAGAGGTCCTGCGCGTCGACGACGCCCTTCACGAACCGCAGGAACGCCGGCATCAGCTCCTTGCACTCGTCCATGATGAAGACGCGCTTCACGTACAGCTGTACGCCGCGCTTCATCTCGGGGTGGAAGAGGTCGAACGGCGCCTTCTCGGGGAGGTAGAGGAGCGCCTGCGCCTCGAATGTCCCCTCGATCTTCACCGGGACGTGCGCGAGCGGCGCGTTCCAGTCGTGCGAGATGTGCCGGTAGAACTCGGCGTACTCCTCGTCGGTGACGTCGGACTTGTTCTTCGCCCAGATCGCCTTGCCGGAGTTGAGCGTCTTCTCGTCGAGGACCTTCGCTTCGCTGTCTTCCTTCTTCGTCCAGGTCAGCAGCTTCACCGGGTAGCTGACGAAGTCGGAGTAGCGCTTCACGATGTCCTTCAGCACCCACTCCTCGGTGTAGTCGCGGACGTGGTTGTCCTCGTCGACGTCCTTCAGCTTCAGCGTGATCGTCGTGCCGGGCTCGTCGCGCTCGCCGTCCGCCAGCTCGTAGCCGCCGTCGCCCTTCGAGGACCAGCGCGTGGCCGTGTCCTCACCGGCGCGCCGCGTGATCACCTCGACCTCCTGCGCGACCATGAAGCTCGAGTAGAAGCCCACGCCGAACTGACCGATCAGCTCCGGCGCCGCGTCCGGCTTCTCCTTGGCGGCGCGCAGCTTCGCGAGGAACTCCTTCGTCCCGGAGCGCGCGATCGTGCCGAGGTTCTCGATGACCTCGTCCCGGCTCATCCCGATGCCGTTGTCCGAGATGACCAGCGTGCGCGACTCGGAGTCCGGCTTCACGTGGATCTCGAGCGCGCGGTCGGTGCGCATCGTCTCGTCCGTGAGTTGCTCGAAGCGGCGACGGTCGAGGGCGTCCGACGCGTTGGAGATCAACTCCCTCAGGAAGACGTCCTTGTTGGAGTAGAGCGAGTGAATCATCAGGTCCAGCAGCTGCTGGACCTCGGCGCGAAACTCGTGGCGGTTGCTGTCCGTACCCATTGCGGGGCTAGGGATTAGCACTCCCGCCGCGAGCGTCAAGCCTTCAACGACGCCCCTCCGCGCGGGCCTTCATCGCGGCCAGCGCGACCGTCCCCGAGGCCATCACGATGCCGTGCTCGAAGAGGGGCTCCTTCTCCACGATCTTCTTGGTGACCCACGAGGACTCCCGCACATCCGAGTAGGCGTAGTGGACCGGGATGGTCTTCCCCTCGCCGAACGGCGTGAACTCCCAGCGCCAGCGCCCCCGCGTGATGTCGCCGCTGGTCGCGACGACGTCCACGCTGCCGTCGTCCTCGATCGTCATGAGCGAGGTGCCCTCGAGGTTCTTCATCGGGACCTCGAGCTCCCACTCCATGTGGAGCTGGTTCTTCCCCTTCGGCGTGACGTTCTGCTCCGCGAAGTTGGGGATGAACTCGGGGTACTTCGCCGGGTCCTGCACGATCGCGGCGATCTTCTCCTTGGGCGCCTCGACCACGCCGAGGATCGCGGTCTGCATCAGGGTCCCGTCCGGGTACGACTCGATCAACGCGAGCTGCCCGTGCGCGAGGAGGCCCTTCAGTCGCGACAGGTCGATGCCGTCGGGGCCGAGGCCGATGCGCTTGAACGGGGGCACCGCGCCGGTCTTCGGGACGAGCGTCTGCTGCGGCTTCTTCTCGAGGTGCGCGCGCAGGCCGCGGATGTGGACGAACGCGGTGGAGAGGTTCGCACCCTGTTCCATCGCGGGTTCGAGCTTCACCATCGTCTCGATCAACAGCCCGCCGGTCTCGACGTCGAGCGCGCGGTAGAACGCGGCGAGCGTGTGTTTGCCGTCGTCGATCGAGTACAACTCCCAGCGCTCGCGGCTCCCGCGCATGTGTCCCTTGTGGCCGCGCACCTCGATCAACTCCGGGCGCCGGCCGCGTTGGTGACGCGTGCCCTCGAGGTTGAAGAACGGGACGTCGAGCTCCCACTCGAACGTCTTGATGCCGCGCGCCTCGCTTACGACCTTGGTCGCGACCACCGTCCGCAGGAACTTCGGGTACGCCTCGACGTCACTGAGGACGTCGAACACCTGCTCGCGCGGCACCTCGAAGCGCGAGAAGACGACGACCTGGCGCGCCTTCCCGTCGGGGCCGTTCTCGATCAGCGCGACCTCGCCGCGTTTCGCGAGCGTGGCGAGCGTGGGGACGTCGAGGTCCTTCGCGCGGCTGACGACGCGCCGGGTCTTCGCAGAGGCGGCGGCGGGGGTGAGGAGCGCCGCGGCGAGGAGGAGGGGGAGGAGGCGCATGACCGCGGCATCGTGCCGTCCGCGGCCTGCGCCGGTCCATCCGAAAGTCACGCGGGCGCGGTCACTCGGCGCTCATCGCGCTGGCGTCCTTCAGCTCGTCCTCGTCGACCTCTTCGACGTCGAACTTCACCGCGACGCGGTCGACCTCGGCGTTGCCGCGCATGCTGCGTGCGACGTACGTGAAGGTCACGAAGTCCTCGTCGTCGTCGACTTCGTCGAAATAGAGGAAGCCCGCGACCCGGCCGCCGGGCTCGATGACGCCCTCCGGAATGGCCTGCTCGATCATCTCGAGTGTCGGCAGGTCGACCTCCCAGCGCGTGAAGTACCGGTGGTAGTCGTACGGGGTGACGGACGTGGTGCGGTACGGCGTCACGGTCATCGTCGGGTACATCGTCTGGTACGGCGCGGTGACCTGGAAGCTCTCGTACTCGAACGTGGGCTTCAGGTCGCGTTCCATGGTGACGTCCTCACCGATGTCGAACAGCGGGAGGGCGGGGCGCAGGTCGCCGTCGGCCTCGACCAGGTTCATCTGGCCGTAGCCGAAGAAGATGGGTTCGTTCGAGCGGTTCTCGATGGTGACGTAGAGCGGTGTGACCTCGTCGTAGAGGTTCTCGGGGAAGTCGTCCCACGCCTGGCTCTTCACGGTGACGTGGACGGCGGACGAGTCGACCTCGGCCTTGGTCGGTGTCACCGCCTTCTCGCGATCGTCGGTCGTGAGTTGGGCGGTGGACGACGAACAGGCGACGAGCCCGAGTCCGGAGACAAAGAGGAGTGGCTTCACGAAATTCATGATCACCTGAGCGTCGCAATGCCCGTGCCGGGGGTGTTCGTGGGCTCTCGCGGGCTCGAAGCCCCCCGATCTGCCCCAGGGTGGGGCAACATTCCCCAAGCCTTCGGACGGAGGGCGCGCCTTGATCGCGCGGGTCCCCCCGACATACACCCATCGCGATGTTCTCGGTGCCGTCCTTCGCGTCGCGGTCGACCGCGCTCGAGTTGATGGACGACCCGGCCATCCAGGGCCCGGAGCTAGAGGTGACGCTCGCGGAGATCGAGCGGATCAACCGCGCGCTCGGGGGCTACCCGCCGAGCCTGCACGGCATCGAGGCGCTCCGGCCCGAGGGGGTCACGGCGCTGTCGATCCTCGACGTGGGCACGGGCGGCGCGGACTTCCCGATGCGCATCGCCGACTGGGCGGCCGAGCGTGGGCTCGATGTCCGGATCACGGGCATCGATCTCACCGAAACCACCGTCGACTTCGCGCGGCAGCGCACGCGCGCCTACGACGGGATCGAGATCGTGCAGGCGGATCTGTTCGACCTCGACGAGGGCGCGCCGTTCGACATCGTCCACGCCGCGCAGGTGCTCCACCACTTCGTCGGCGACGAGGCGGAGCGAGCGCTCGCGAAGATGGCGCGCCTCGCGCGCTACGGCGTGGTGGTGAACGACCTGCACCGGCACCCGCTCGCGTGGGGCGGCATCGCGGTGATCACGCGCGCGCTCGCGAAGAGTCGGCTGGTGAAGTACGACGCGCCGCTGTCGGTGCTCCGGGGGTTCTCGCGCGAGGACTTCGAGGGCATGTGTCGGCGGGCGGGGTTGGCCGCGCCGCGCGTGAAGTGGCGGCCGATGTTCAGGTGGGAAGTCGTGGTCCCGACGCGGGATCGCGCGTGAAGATCTCGGCGCGAGTCGGGAAGGAGATCCTCGAGATGTCTCGGATCATCATACCGGTCGTGGCGCTGTCGCTGCTCGCGACGAACGCTCGGGCGCAGGTCGTCGCGCCCGATCTCACGGTCACGAACCTGACCGGCCCCAGCGGGAACGCGCCGTACTACGAGGCGCGCCTCGTGAGCTTCACGGTGTCGGACGCGAACGGGAGCTACTCGGGGAACGTCGACTATCAGATCCTCGTTCAGCCGGTGGGGGGCGGGATGTCCGCGTCGTGGCAGGCCGGGACCGTGTTCATGGCCGGGGGGACCGGCACGTTCTCGGACAACCTCGTGCCGCCGCCCGGCGTCTTCCCCGGCGTGTTCTACACCGTGTTGGTTCGGGTCGATCCGTCCAACCTGATCCCCGAGTCGAACGAGAACAACAACGTGGCGTCCACGAGCGCGTCCTTCGGGATCACGCCGTCGGAGCTCGTGGCGAGGGCCGTGACGGCGCCGCCGGAGGTCGTGCATGGGCAGGCGGTCACGGTGTCGTGGGAGATCCAGAACGTGTCCGGCGTGGAGGCGCGGGACTTCGTCGTGCGGCTGCTGCTCTCGGATTCGACGCCCGCGTCGTTCCCGCTCTACGACAGCCCGCCGATGACGCTCGGGCCGGGCCTCTTCGCGGCGTCGTCCACCACCGTGGTGATCCCGCCCGGCGCGGCGGTCGGGATGGGCGGCATGAACGTGATCGCCGACGTCCTCGCGAACGTCCCGGAGGGCTCGGAGACCAACAACCAGTGGCGCTCCCTCCTCGTCATCCGCGCGCCCGCCCCCGACTTCACGATCGCGGTCGGCGACGTCCCGATGGCGGTGGAGCAGGGCCAGTCGCTCGACCTCGCGGTGACCATCGCGAACGACGGCGAGGTGAGCGGGCAAGCGGACTACGCGCTCTACCTCTCGCCCGACGCGAACATCACGACGGCCGACATCGAGCTCGGCGCGTCGAGCGTGGCGCTCGCCGAAGGCACGGTGCAGTCGACGCGGATGGTGGTCGACGTCCCGTCGTCGGTCGCGCCCGGCGACTACTACCTCGGCGCGATCGTGGATCCGTCGAACGTGGTCACGGAGACGGACGAGACGAACAACACCCACGCGGAGGGGCCGATCACCGTGTTCGCTTCGCCGCTGTCGATCGTGACGCGGATGTTGCCGGACGGTGTGACGGACGTGAGCTACGCGGCGCAGCTGGTCGCGACGGGCAACACCGGGACGGTGCGTTGGTCGATCTCGTCCGGCGCGCTCCCCGACGGGATCTCGGTGTTGGCGAACGGTGAGCTCGTCGGGCGCCCGACGCGGGTCGGCACGTTCGGGTTCGTGGTCGCCGCCGAGGACGACGTGCGGCGCGCGACGGCGACGCTGCAGATCATCGTACAGAGCCGCGAAGGTGAGCTCGCGATCCTCACGAACCGATTCCCGTCGGGGATCGTGGGAGAGGCCTACGAAGCGATCGTGGTGGCGAGCGGCGGGCCGCCCCCGTACGTCTGGCAGATCACCGGGCTCCCCGACGGGCTCCGGGCGACGACGACCGGCGAGGTGCGCGGCACGCCCGTCGCGCCGGGCGTGTACGACGTGTTGGTCGTGGTGCGCGACGCGCGCGACGCTCGGGTCGACGCGATCCTCGAGCTCGAGATCGACGAGAGCGCGTTCGGTCCACGCCTCGTCCCCGCCGACTTGCCGCCCGGCGCGCTCGGCGTCGACTACTGCGAGGACGGCCTCGTGTTCATCCACGCGATCGAGGGCCGGCCGCCGTACGCGTTCTCGATCGCGGAGGGCGGAGTCCCCGGCCTCGAGCTCGACCCGTCGGGGGTCCTCTGCGGGACGCCGACGATGGCCGGGATGCACTCGTTCGTCGTGCAGGTCCGCGACGCGACCGGCGCGTTCGACACGGAGCGCTACTCCGTCCTCGTCGACACGTCGCTGCGCGTGACGAACGGCGTACTCCCGACCGGGAGCGTCGGGCTGCTGTATCGCGCCGAGCTCACCGCCGAGGGCGGCGTCGCGCCGTACACGTGGAGCGTCTCGCAAGGCACCTTGCCGGCGGGGTTGTCGCTGTCCGAGCTCGGCGTCGTGAGCGGGACGCCGACGACGGTGGGCCTCGCGTCCCTCGTGGTGCAGGTCGAGGACGCCGCGGGCGGTCAGGTGATCGCGCCGGTGTCGGTGCAGATCGTCCGCAACGATGGGCTCCTCGATTCGTCGGAGGCGGTGGGGTGCGGGTGCTCGGCGACGGCGGGGCGTGAGGCGTCCGCGGCGTGGTGGTGGCTAGCGGCGTTGGTGTTGGTGCGGCGCCGCCGCTGAGCTCGGTCCGGGTCGACACCATGTCGTGGCAGTTCTTCGATTGTGAGCGTTGCTTCCGGCGATTGACCGTCGCGCAGCTCCGCCGCAAGGAGCACGAGCACACGATGGCCGTGATCTGGCGCTGCGACTGCGGGTGGACCCACGCGGACATCTTCGGGATCCGCTCGTTCGAGCCGCGGCCAGGGCGCTGCCTTCAGTGCGGTCGACCGCGTGAGAACGACCACGGGTGCGTGGATATTGCGGCGATGGTCGAGGCCCACCGAGACGATTCGGCGCGAACGATGTCTCTCGTCGACGAGGTCAACACGTACATGCGGCGAGGCCGCGTGCGGCTCGCGCTCGATCTGATCGACGTCCGCCTCACCCAACACCCCGACGACGTCGACGCGTGGGCCATCCGAGGCAACGCCTACTGCCTGCTCGAGTACCCCTCGGATGGGGCGCGGTCCCACCTGGAGGCGGTTCGCCTGGCCCCCGATTGTCCGCCTTTCATCTTGATGGCGGCCGAGGCGCTCTTGGTCGCCGGCGAGAACGAGGCGCTGATGCAGCTCTGCGAGACCGCATTGGCGCGCGTGAGCGGCGAAGACCGCGCGCGCCTCCTGCACGCACGCGCCGAGGCGCTCTGTGAGATGCACCGCGGCGAGGAGGCGCTCGCGGACATCGACGAGGCGCTGGAGGATCCCGCGGAGCGTCCGCGGCGACTCTACGTCCGAGGACGGGCGCTGGGGCTGGTGGGGCGAGGCGACGAGGCGGGGCCGTGCTTCGAGTCGATTCTGGAGATCGATCCGGACAACGAAGACGCCAAACACGGGCTAGCGATGCTCGTAGAAGCGAAGCGCGCTCCCACCGCGAAGAAGCCTTGGTGGAAGATCTTCTGACCGCCCGTGCGCGGCGCTACTCCACCACCACCCGATCCGTCGCCGAGCGCCCGAACGTCTCCGGGAAGTACATCTCCTCCGCCTTCGTGGGCGGCACCACGAACTGCCCCGGCGTCGTCGCGCGCGCCACGTACGTGTACGAGTGCTCGCCCGGCCACAGCGTGGTGGAGAACGCCTCGGCGCGCTCGTCGCGGAGGTTGTCGTGGACGTACCAGGCGCGCCGCCACCAGAACCACGGGTCGTCGTACTTCGGGTCGCTCGGAGGGACCGTGCCCGAGCCGGCGAGCGCGGCGTTGATCGGCTCGAGGCCCGCCGGGAGCGGATCCACGAGCGCGACGTGGTAGCGGCGCGCGGTGTTCACCATCGACAGCTGCACGCGGATGCGCGCGCCGGCTTTGAAGCGCCAGGTCCCGTCGTCGTCGCGGCGGACGTCGTTCGGGTCGTCGACGCCCGCGTACGTGCGCTTCACCTCGAACCCGTAGCTCGCGGCCTCGAGCATCAGGTCGTTCGGCGCGTAGCGGAGGCCGACGCGGTAGTAGAGCCGCCCCGCGCCGTCCTTCTGCAGCAGCAGATCCGACTTCTCGCGGTCCACGAGGAACGACATCGGGATGTCGATGCGGTGCTGGTCCGTGGTGCGGCCCTTGAACGTGGCGTCGCCCGCGTAGTCGTCGCCGAGCCACATGCGCGCGACGAAGTCCGGCGTGATCTTCTCGTACTGACGGAAGTACCGGTCGAGCGCGACGAGCACCCACGCGTTCTCCTGGGTGTTCGACCAGCGGCCCTTCGTGCGGTGCGCGAGGAGGCCGCGGACGAGCTTCGGGATCAGCGTGTTCTTCGGCTGGTCGCGCATGAGCCCCTCGAGGATCAGCGCGTCCACGCGGCGCGCGGAGTGGAGGAGCACGTGGCCGCCGTCTTCGTACGACGTCGCGAAGTGCGCGGTGGCCGCGGTCTCGGTCGCCCGGTTGTCGAACAGGCGCCGGAGCTCGGCGAGCTCCTTGCGGAGCCCCGGAGACTCGACCGCGACCGGGTAGAGCCAGCCCGCCGCCTCGAGCGGGAGCTTGGACACGCCGCCCATCGACGCGATCAACTTCTTCGCGCGCGCGCCGTCGATCTCACCCATCATCGCGCGCACGTAGAGCGCGTACGCGACGATCGTGTTCGCGACGGGGCGGCCCCACGTGCGCTCGATGTGTTTGTCGATGTCGCGCAGGTACTGACGCCCGCGCGTGATCGTCGTGCTCGGGATCTCGAAGTTCTTCGCCTGCGCGCGCACCAACGCGTGCATCACGTGGATCGAGAGAAACGGCGAGCTCGGTTGGTCGCGGCGCCACCAGCCCCAACCGCCGTCCGAGTTCTGCAGCTGCGCGAGCTTCTTGATGTCGCGCCCCACCGCCGCGATGACCTGGTCCTCGGGCGGCATGCCCTCCGCCTCGAACGCAGCGAGGACGTCCTTCAGCGCGGCTGTCGTGATGACGCGCGACGAGACCTGCTCCGCGCAGCCGTACGGATAGTCCAGGATGTAGATGTACGCGTCCGTCAGCGCTTGCAGCTGCGTCGACGCGGTCGTGATCTCCAATCCACCGAACGACTTCGCGACGTCCTTCGGCGGGAGCACCGGCTGCACGATCGCGCCCTCGTCGATCTCGCCGTACGTCGCGAACGCCTCGGTCGTCGCGGGCGTCCACACCGGGAGGTCGACCTCCGCCGCGTCCGAGAAGCGATCCGCCGCCGCCGCGAACTGGAAGCGCGCGCGCCCGGGGCGATCCGTCGTGGTCGGGAAGCGGACCTCCACGCGGTCCTCGCCGGGGATCCGCACCGAGAAGCCGGCCGCCTCCACGTCCGCGTTCGTCGCGCGCACCACGACCTGCGCCGTCAGCGGCGCGCCGGTGCGGTTCTCGAGCACCACCGGGAGCTCGAAGCGATCGCCGTAGTTCAGGAAGCGCGGCGCCGAAGGCCGCACCATGAGCGCCTTGCGCGCCGTGATGTTCGCCTCCGCGACACCGAAGTGGTTCGCGCCGTGCGCCGCCACGGCGATCACGCGGTACCGCGTGAGGTTGTCCGGGAAGTCGAACTTCACTTCGGCGCGCCCACTCGAGTCCGTGGTCACGCTCGGCGCGAACACCGCGAGCGCCGAGAAGTCCTTGCGCACCGCGATCGGCGGCGCGCCTCCCGCGGCCATCCCGCCGCCGCCGGGCGCGGCCTCCGCCGAGCCGATCGCCATCTCCATCGCGGGCGCCTGGCGGCGCGCGCGCGACTTCTTCATCTCCGGCGCGTCGTCCATGTCCCCGAAGCCCGACGACTCCTCGTCGGGCTCGAAGGCGGTCTGCGCGACCTCCTCGGGATCCGCGAGGTAGACCCACTGCCGGGTGCGCAGCGTGCGCACGCCGCTCCCGCGGTTCGAGTACATCGACGCGATCGGATCCGGCGTCGAGTAGTTCGTCAGCGCCAACACCGCTTCGTCCACCACGTAGAACGCGATCTCCGCGCCCGCCGCCGGTTCTCCGTTCGCCTGCTTCACCGTCAACGCGACGCGGCTCGCGCTCCCGGGCTCCGCCTCGTACGCGTCCGGCGCGAGCTCGACCGCCAGCGTGCGCGTGGCAGGCGGGATCGAGAGGCTCGTCGTCCCCGCGGCGAACGCGGGCCGCGGCGGGAGCTCGTCGTCGATCTTCCCCTCGGCGTTCCTGCGCTTCTGCCGCCCGACCAACATCACCCTCAGGTGGATGTTCGGCGTGTAGCGCTCCTCGATCGGGATCTCGAGCGTGGCCGAGGTCCCCTTCGTCTCGAACGTCCCGGTCTTCACGACGCCTTCGCGTTCCAGTGAATAGAACCCCTTCGCGTCCGCGAACGGCGCCTGCACGAGGATCTTCGCGACGTCACCCGCGGCGTACGTCTTCTTGTCCGGGATCAGCTGCGCCTGCTCCTCGGAGATGTTGCGGCTGAGCGGGACGTTCTCGCCGCCCGAGACCCAGATCGACATCGTGGTCTCGTTCGGTCGCCCGCGGTCGTCCTTCGTCTTCGCGACGATCAGGTACTGGCCGCCCTTCTTCGTCCCGAACGTGCAGCGATGCTCGGCCGCCTCGACCTTGCAGGTCTCGGGCTTTGCGTCCCCGTCGTTCTGGAACGTGAACGTGACCTCGGCGTCCTTCGGCGGGACGAGCTCGCCGTCGAGCCCGACGTGCAGCACGTCGACCTCCACGTCTTTGCCGGCCTCCACGAAGTTCCGCTCGGTCTTGAGGCCGATGTAGACCGTCGACGGGTGGACGAGGAACGACGCCGACGCCGACCACGTCTGGCGGTTCACATCCGAGACCGCGGCCTCCGCCGACACGACCGTGGGGCGCGGCGGGTCCGCGCGGAGCAGGTCGAGCCTGAGGTGGTGCTCGCCGGACTCGTCGGTGTGCCCGTTGAAGCCCCTCGAGAGCGACAGCCCGCCGCCGCGGTGGTGGCGGCCCCACCACCACCAGGGCGACCACGTCCCGAACACGAAGTCGGCGCGGTTGGGCGGCGTGTAGCTCCCCTCCGTCGCGCGCACCGTCCACCGGACGTCGGCCGCGGCGAGTGGGCCGCCCGTGTAGTACGTCGCCTTCGCCGAGAAGACGCCGAACTGGCCGACGAGGTGCGGGCCCTCGGTGGTGGTCACGCCGACTTCGAACTCGGGGCGACGGAACTCCTGCACCGAGAACGCGTGCGAGCCGCTGAAGCCGCTGCTCGATCCGACCCCCGGCGCGTGGAACGTCGCATAAGCGCGGCCGAGGTTGATGTCGTCCGGGATGTCGACCGAGAACGAGAAGCCACCGAGTCGGCTGAGCTTCGTCTCGCCCTTCGCGAACTCGTTCCCGCGCGCGTCGCGCACTTGGTAGACGAGCTTGCCTTCGTGTTTCTCGAGCCCGACGAGGTCGCCGTCGGGGCCGTGCGTGGTGCGCCTCAGGAAGCCCTTGAGCTGCACCGTCTCCTTCGGCTTGTAGAGGCCGCGGTCGTCGAACACGAAGTAGCGGTAGCCGTCCGAGAGTTCGCGCCGCGTCCACGACGTACCGCCGGAGCTCCACAGGCTCTCCGGGAGGAACGCGAGGTCGGCGCCCGCGCGCGCCACGAGCAGCGCCGAGCGGTTCTGGCTCTTCTCGGCGAGCGCGAGAGCGGCGTAGCCGTCGGCGTTCGCCTTCGCGGAAGCGTCGTACGGCTCGACGGAGAGCTCGGCCGCGACGGGCGCGCCGTCACTGAGCCGCGTCGCGAACGCGTGCAGGTCGCGGTGATCGAGGAGCGCGTCGAGGCCGAGGTCCGTGACTTGGATCCACTTGATCGCGCCGGGCCAGTACCAGGAGCGCTTCGGGTCCGGCTTCCACCCGTGCGGCTGGACGTGGACGAACACCTGCCCGCGGAAGTCTTCGAGCCCCGGTGTCAGATCGATCTTCGTCTCGACAAGCTGGTCCTCACCGGCCGGCGTGTCGACGACGCCCTTGAACACCTGCTGGCCCGGCATCCGCGGCGGGTTCCTGCCGCGGTGCTCCTGCTTGTAGTCGAGCCACGCGTACCAGTCGCTCGGCGTGACGCGGTGGATGCGCACGTCGAGCTTGCCGTAGTTCATCGTGTAGACCGAGAGGCTCGGCTTCTTCGTCCGCTCGAGCACCATCATCTCCGCGCCCGGAGCGGTGAGCGTCGGCTCCGCGGGACCGACCGTGATCTTCTCGTCGACGGCCTTCTCGAGGCCCTGCCCGTACACGTCCTTCAGCGCGGTCCCCACGCGCAGCCGATAGGTCGTGCGGCCGACCGTCCGCCCCTGAACGACGATCGCGCCGCCGCTCTGCGTGATCTTCACGTCCTCGATCGTCGGCTCGATGGTGACCATCGCGGGGTCGAAGTCGGCGATGGAGTTCGTGAACTCGAGCCGCAGCTGCGAGCCCGGATAGCAGCGCCCGCCCCACGCGCACTGCGCGCGCGAGAAGCGGAACGGCCCGTAAGTGTTGAAGCGGTACGTGCGGACCTCGGTCGTCTTCCGCGGGCCCTCCGCCGACGGGAGCCCCTTCTCGAAGCGCACCTCGATGCGCGTACTCTTGGGGAGCTTGGCCTTCGCCACGAACGCGATCGCGCGATCCTTCTCTTCCGCGAGGCGCCCGTCGAAGCCGGCGGCTTTCACCTCCGCGTCCGTCGCGAGCCGCAGCGCGGTGCGCTTCTTCCCGGCGAGCACGGTGATGTGTCCGAGGACCGCCTTCGGATCGATGCGTTGGTCGAACGTCGCGTACATCAGCGGCGACAGGTTCGTGGTCCCGCCGGGCGAGAACGACTTCACGGACGGCGGCGGCGTCCCGAACGCGAACTTCTCGGGCTCCTGCAGCGGGCCGCCGGTCTGCGACTTCACGCCGGCGTCGATCGACACGGTATAACTCGTCGCCATCGCGAAGCGCGGCTTCGGCTCGAACAGCAGCGTGCGCGTGCCGGCCCACCGCCACTGCCCTTCCACCTTCGGCGTGAGCGTCGCCGGGATCGCCTCCGCGAGGACTTGGTCGACGCTCGCGACCGGCACCATCGGCTGCGAGAACGTGATCGAGAGGTGCGGCGCGAGCGGCACCTCGCCCTGCGGTTGCATCCGCTCGATGCGCAGCGGCTCCACCTTCGGCGCGGGCGGCTTGGGGCGAGACACCTTCGGCGGGAACTCTTGGAGCTTCGTCGCGCCGGCGAGCGGGAGCTTGCGGGTCGACGCGCGCATCGCGAAGTCCTGTCGGTCGGAGGCCTTCGCGTCGATCGGCGGGAGCCGCGCGACGAGCGCCGCGACCTCGTCGGCGGAGAGCGCTTCGACCTCGGCCGGGGGCTTCGCGCGCCCCGGGGCGATCTCTTCGGGCGGCGCGTTGCCCTCGGAGAGCTCGAACACGAACCCGGAGCCCGATGTCGGGGCGCCCTCGCGGTGGAGGTCGATGTCGCGCGTGGCGTGGACCTCGGTCGGCGGCGGCGGGGTCTTGGGCGGGGCGACGGCCGTCGGGCTCTGGGCCGGGGCTTTGCCGTTGCGATCGGCGGAGCAGGCGAGGGCGAACGCGAGGAGCAGGACGGCGGAGCGCGGGCTTCGGACCATGCGCGGGTTCCTAGCACGGGCTCGGGTATCGCGCGCCCGGGGCCGAGTGACGCGCGCCCCGATTTCGTGCCACGAAGGCGTCCGAGGTGAGCCACTCATGAGCAGCAATCCGTACGCGGCGCCGCGGGCGCCGGCCGAAGACGGCTTCGAACCCATCGCCCACGGCGGACCGGTCAAAGCGGATCTGCGCCCGGTCGAGTTGTTGAAGCGCGCCAAGGATCTCATCAGCGATCAGTATTGGACGTTCTTCGGCGTCGCGGCCCTCGGCATCCTGGTCGGCTCGGCGGCGCCGTTCGGGATCGTGATGGGGCCGATGATGTGCGGCATCTACATGTGCTTCCTGAAGAAGGCGCGCGGCGAGACGGTCGAGCTGAACCTCCTCTTC
>JAUHYN010000953.1 GCA_030426505.1 bacterium
AAGGCCGTGCGCCCAAACCGAGTCTCGCTCGTCTTGAACACGAAGGCCGCGAGCGCCCCCGAGGGGTCCGGCTCGAGTCGGAGCGATCGCCCGTCGACGTCCCGCGCATGGCGGGCCACCTCTCCCGGATGGGGGAGGTAGTCGACGACGGCGTCCAAAAGCGGCTGCACGCCGATATTGGACAAGGCGCTGCCCACCAACAAGGGCATGACGAAGCCGCTGCGCACCAGCTCGCGGATGAGCGAAGTGATGCGTTCGCGCGAGGGCATCTCGCCCGCGACCAGCGATTCGAGCAGTGATTCGTCGTGCCCAGCCAGCTGCTCGAGCAAGCGCTTGCGATGCTCGCGCTGCTCCGCATCGAGTCCACGGACCCGACGCAGCTCGCTCCCCTTCTCACCTTCGAAGGCGATCACGGACTCGAGCAGCAGATCAGCCACGGCGACGAGTCGCCCATCGACGAACGTGTCGCTCGGCAATGGCTCCGAGATGGGGTGAGCTTCGTCGTCCAGTCGCTCGCCGGACACGCGCCGGCGCACTACGAGGACGACCCCGAGGGCCTCCGCGAGATCGTCTTCGCCGGCCTCGAACGCTTCGCGCACCTCCTCTCCGATGGAGGACAGAGCGCCACCGTGAGTCTCATCTTCGATCGCGTCGGCCTGCGCGCCTTCGAGCTCGCGCGCCACCTCTACCACCAGCCCACCGTCGGCCCGCGCTTCAAGGCGATGATCCACGAGCAGCTCACCGAGCCCTACGCGGACAAGCTCATCGCGAACCCCCCGGGCCCCGACGAGCCGCCGCCCTGGGCGCGCCCCTGACGCGCTCCAACCCGAAGCCGCGCCGTGGGGCGGTCCGTCTCCACCCCTGGTGAGCGCGACCCCCACCCCGGATCCCCAACGCTCACCTCCGACCGCCCCCGTGCGCGCGGACGATCGCTCGCGCGCCGTCCGCGCAAGGTCTTCCGTAGGCGCGCCCGTTGCACCGCACCCCGGCGCCTCGTGAGCTCACTCTTCGTCACCACGCCCTCCCGCGCGCAGCAGATCCTCGTCGACGGCGCGCTCCCCGCGACGTCCCCCGAGCTCGAGGCGCCGCTCGACGCGCCCGCCGACGTCGCCGCGACGTACTGCCCGCTCGTCCGCTCCACGATCGGGCCCGACGCCTGGAAGCAGCGCGTCCCCGACGCGGTCGTGAAGGCGCTCCTCGACCCGGGCCCCATGCTCGTCGTCGGCGACGCGCCCGGCGATCCGGACTGCTTCTGCTCCGCCGTCGCGCTCTCACGCGGGCGGCGCGCGCTCGAGCTCCCCGCCGACGCCCACGTCGACGCGCCGCCGCCTTCGCAGCTCAGCGGCCTCGAGATCGACGCCGACCTGCTCGCGTCCCGCGAGGTGCGAGCCCGCCGCTACGACACCGTCGTCTTCGTCGACAACGATGGCACCCGCGTGGGGCCCGCCGCCGAGGCCGCGATGCGCGACGCCAAGCGCGTCGTCGTCATCGACCACCACGAAGTCGACCCCACCCACGCCAGCCTCGGCCTCGACCCCGCGAAGACCGACCTCGTCGTCTGGAAGGAGACCGACGCCGACGCCGCCGCGCTCCTCGTGCTCGCGTCGCTGTCGCGCATGGTGGCGTCTTCGCCCGCGTCGCTGCTCCAACACGGCTGGCAGTCGGTGCTCGAGCCGCTGGTGAGCGCGATCTACTCCGACACGCGCGGCTTCGAGTCGACCCGCACCAAGCCCACCACCCTCGGCCTCCTCCGCGGCTTACTCGACACACAGGCCGTCGATCTCACGCGCATCCTCTCCGGCTTCGGCGACGGCATCCCCCGCGACGTGCTCAACGCGTGGCCCTCGAAGATCGAAGAGCGCACCGAGACGATCGGCGCGATGGACGTCGCGTTCTTCACCGTCCCCTCCGAAGCGCTCCTCGACGCGTGGAGCACCGCGCGCGAGCGCACGCCCGAGCTCACTTGGTCCGATCTGCTGTTCTCCGCGCTCGACCACGTGGAGGGCCGCGTACGCGAGCTCGATCCGGACGTCGCGCTGGTCGCGGTCGGCGCGCGCGACGATCGCGCCACCGCGACGCTCACCCCCGAGCAACTCGACCAACTCCCGCCCAAGCCGCTGAAGTTCTCGGTGCGCACCAAGGACGGCGACCTCGCGCCGCTGCTCGCGTCCGCGCTCGGCGGCGGCGGCAAGCCGCACCAGGGCGGCGGCGTGAGCGAGGAGGCCCCGGCCACGCTCACCGATCGCGCGCGCAAGTACCTCGTCGAGCGTCAGGAGCTGGCGCGCTTCGCGAGCGCGCGCAACCTCGGCGGCCTCTGAGCCCTCGTCAGACCGCGACCTTCGTCTCGTGGTCGGTCGCCCCCTTGAAGATCCACGCGCAGATCGCGCCCGCGAAGAAACCGCCCGCGTGCGCGAGCCACGCGACGCCTTCGCCACCGCTCGCGAACATCACGAGTTGGTAGACGATCCAGAACCCGAGGTACCAGTACACGCCGAGCCGCAGGCGGAAGACGACGATCATCACGTACAGCTTCACGCGAGGGAACAGCACGAGGTACGCGCCCATCACGCCCGCGATCGCGCCGGACGCGCCGAGCATCGGGATGTCGCTGTTCGCGTTGAACGCGAAGTGCAGCAGGCTCCCGCTGATCATGGAGATCACGTAGAGCGTGATGAACCGGACCGGGCCGAGCTCGTCCTCGACGTTGTCGCCGAAGATCCACAGGAAGTACGCGTTGCCGGCGAGGTGCATGAACCCCGCGTGGAAGAACGCGCAGGTGATCACCGTCCACAGGTGCTCGCCGCGGATGAACTCGCTCGGGACGAGGAAGAAGAACCCGCCGTACTGCGCGATCCACGCCTCCTCGTTCGGCATCAACGTCACTTGCGCCATGAAGATCGCGACCAGCATCGCGAGCAGCGTGTAGACGACGACGGGGGTTCTCTTGACCGGGTTCCACACCTCGATCGGGAACCCGGTGAAGATCTGGAACACGTAGCTCGCCACGCCCGGTTTGATCGCGCCGCTCTCCCGCGCCTCGGCGTGGGACGTCGCGTTCGAGACGATGCGCTGCAGGGCGAAGCCCTCGCGTCCGTCGAGCCACAGCCCCGCGCACTTGGCGCACAGATCGACCTCCACCTTCTCCTTCTCGAATTCGACCTCGAACGCCTCCATCGGCGAGCGGTCCTTCGGGCACTTCAGCTCGGTGGGACCGATGGACCGCGCCGCGAAGCTCTCGCGCCATGCGTCCGGGTGCGCGTGGCCGCCGAAGAGTCGCGCGGCCTCGCCGGGATCGATGAAGTTGCCGCCGCAGCGCCGGCAGTGGTCGAGCTCCTCGCCCTCGTGGACGAACAGCATCAGGGGATAGGTACAGCGGGGGCAGCGGCGCACGGTTGTCGATTCCTAGCGCGAACCGCGGTAGACGTCATGGCATGGCGAAGGACCCGGACGGGCTGGCCGCGCAGAACCTCGCGTTCGTCGAGTCGCTCTATGTGGCCTGGCGCTCGGACCCCGAGAGCGTCGACCCGGCGTGGGCCGATTACTTCTCGGAGCAGGGCGGCGACGACGGCGCCGAGCGCATCGGGCCGTCCTTCGCGCCGCGCAGCATCTTCAACCCGCCCGGGGGTGCCGTCGCGAACGGTGCGAACGGCGCGACCGCGGAGGCCGCCGCGCCGGTCGTCCCGGTGCCCGGCGCCACCGTCCAGGAGCGGCTTCCGTTCCTGCGGGGCGTCGCGATCTTCGAGGACCTCCCGCCGGCGGACCTCGAGG
>JAUHYN010000018.1 GCA_030426505.1 bacterium
CGCGCGCGCTCCGGGAGCTCGCCGCGCGCGTCGGCGCGGAGGGCATCGCGGAAGACATCGACCGCGCGCTCCACGAAGAGGTCCCGGAGCTCCGCGTCACGGCGCTCGAGTTGGTGAGGAAGCTCCGCCACCGGTTGTCGCTGTCCGCCCTACTCGCGGTCGAAGCGAACGCCACCCCCGAAGAGGCCCGCCTGCTCCCCGCCCTGCTCCACCGGCACCGCGGCGACGAGGTCGAAGCGGCGCTCCTGAGGCTCCTCGACCACGACGACGCGGACGTCGCGGCGGCGGCAGCGGAGTCGTTGGGGCTGGTCGGGTCGATCGAGACCGTGGAGCGGCTCGAGTCCGCGGTGAAGCGCCACGCGCGGCTGTGGGAAGTGTGCAGCGAGGCGATCCAACGCATCCGGATCCGCTCCGGCGGAGCGCCCGGGCGCCTCTCGCTCGTGGCCGAAGACGAGCTGGTCGGCGCGCTCAGCGGGACGAACGAGCACGCGCTGTCGATCACCGATTGAGCCGAGGAAGGACCGGCCGGCGGCGCCGTAAGACGCTCTCGTGGGACTCCTCGAGAAGAACGCGGGCAAGGCACACGATCGGCAGCGGGAATCGCTGGTCGAAGAGGCGACGGAGGCCGGGGGCCGGCTCGTCGCGTTCGAGGAAGCCGGGGTCGGCGGCGGCAAGGGCGTGCTGTCCGGCGCGCTGAAGTCGATCGTCGGCGGGCGCATGAGCGTCGACCACGTGCAGACGCTCACCTTCGAGACCAAGGGGCGCACGCACGTGTTCTTCCAGCCCTACGCGGGCGTCGCGGCGATGCCGGGCGAGCACTTCGCGATCCTCGACGGCGCGCTGCCGGCGGCGGTGGCGTTCGAGAGCGGCATCTTCTCCAACAGCTGGTCCGCGCCCGCCGACAAGGCGGTGGCGAAGGCGCTCGACGCGAACGCGAACCTGAAGCGCGTCGCGAAGAAGTCGAAGTTCGAGTGGGCGCTCGGGATGGGGAAGATCGAGCTCGAGTGGGCGATCCAGATCGCGGGCCTCGGCGACGGTCGTTCGCTGGTCGTCCTTCAGACCGGACGCTACGGCGGGTTCACGACGTACAAGGTCGGCTTCGCGCACTTCGCTGCGCTCCTCGACGCGATCACGCCCGTGCTCGATACGTCGAGCCGCGCGCGACACGCGCCGGTCCACCCGTGCGCGTACGAGCCGCTGTTCCGGGCGGTCGTGCTCGGTGAGGTCGCGGAGGAGGCGGCGCCGGAGGTGGCGGAGGTCGCGCCCGAGGCCCCGGCGGCGACGGCGGCCGAGGCGCCCGCTCCCCGCCCGAGCGGCGCGACCCGTGACTACGCGGACGTCATTCGCGGCGCGGTCACTCCGCACGCCGGCAAGAAGATCCACGTCTCGGAGCTCCCCGCGAAGAAGGACAAGAACATTCGCTCGGTCGTGCTCCCGTCGGGCGCGCAGGACGTGGACATCGTCGCGGCGTTCGACCTCACGATGTTCGGCTCCGGCAAGGACGCCGTCGTGTTCACGGCCACGCACTGCTACGCCCACGAGATGGACGAGCGCGCCGCGTTCGCCCTCTCGGATCTGGAAGCGGTCGACGGCTGGGACGGCGCGTTGCAGTCGAACGTCGTGGTTCGGATTCGCGGCGTGGGCGAAGTGAAGGTCCCCGCGTCGGGTGAGGACGCGCTGGTCGACACGCTGCGCGCGATCGCGAGCGCCAACGGCTGAGACCCGACGTGAGGCGGCGCCCGGCGTGAGGCCAACCGTCCCGGTGGTCAGGCGTCAGCGGCGGACGGCGATCGTCGTCGACGCCGCGACGTTGCGCACGAACGCGAACTCGGCGGCTTCGTCCGGATCGGCCAACGCCTCGGCGGTGAGGCCGTCCAGCCAGCGACTCGGGCGAACGACGAAAGTGATCTCGGCGTCGAGCGCGTCCACGTCGAACTCGATCGGGGGTTCGAGCGCGGACTCGAGGTCGAGGTGGAGATCGGTCGACACTTCGATCCGCGCGCCCTCGAGTTCCCCGGACACGGCGATCGAAGCCGCCGCGCGCTGCGTGGCGGCGAGCCCGATCCGCACCGAGCAGTAGCGCCCCGCCGCGGGCGACAACACCGTGAGCGTGCGCTCCGGCGCGCCGGCCGGCATCGACTCCTCGCGCGCGCCGACCGCGACGGATCGGTCCCAGGAGTGCGCGTACGCGCTCGGGAGCAACGCGTCGCCGAGCCACTCCGACGCGCGCGCCGTCATCGTCGGACACGCGACCAGCTCCACGTTCTCGATCCCGAGGCGCACCTCGTCGTGGACGAACGCGCCGGGCGCGTCGGAGCCGTCGACGACGTTGATCCGAGCCCAAGTCCCGTCGACGCGATCCACGCAGCCCGCGAGACCGATCAACACGATCAGAGCGGCGCGCTCAGAGATCATAGGCCGCTCCGAACAACACGCTCACGCCTTCGCTGTGGTTCCCGCGCACCGCGCGGTAGCCCGGGAGCTGCACGACCGCGCGCAGCACGAGATCGTCGAACGGCGACAACACGACCTCCGGCGAGACCACCGTCGCGAGGCCACCGGAGTGCGGGTCGACGGCGTCCTGCTCGCGCACGGCCTGGTCGATGCGCGCGTCGAGCGAGAGCCGCAACGCGAGGACGTCGAGCGGTTGATACTGCATCGCCCAGGAGAGGAGCCCGACGGCACCGGTGCGGAAGGTGGAGCCGTGCCACATCGGCACGCCGACGTTCGCGCTGACGAACATCGAGAACGGCGACACGAACCAGCTGTACGAGACACCGGCGAGTGCGTCGAGCGAGGCGGAGCCGACCTGCGCTTCGAGCGGGAGCGGGCGGCCCTGGTCGTCTTCGAAGATCGTCCCCGTGGGGAGTGACAGGCCGCCGTTGATCGCGACGAGGTGTCGCGGCGCGAGGGAGCGATCGCGATAGACGAACCACTTCGCGAACGCTTCGACGTCGCCGAGCGACATCACTTCGTCGCGCGCGAGATTCACGTAGCGCGCGCGGCGACGGACGAGCGGGATCTTCGTCGCAAGGAAGAGGCCCTCGGTCAGCGCGTACGCGCCGGAGAGTTCGAAGCGTTGTTCACTGATGTCGATCGCGTCGACGCCGCGCTCACCGGTCGACTCGGTGCGGTGCTGCATCTGGAGCGAGACGCGGGTGCGGCCCTCGAAGGGTTGCTCGACCCCCGTGACCGTCAGAGTCGGGTCGCCGGTCGAACACGTCGAGCACGCCGCGGCGCGCGACGTGGAATACAGTGAGGCGGCCCCGACGAGACCGATGGCGAAGAGCCAGCGCACGACTTCCTAGGTCGGCCGAGGGTAGCGCCGCCTTCAGTGGTCGACGTGCGACACGGTGTCGCACGGACCCTTGAACCCTCGTGCGATGCGGACTACACCCGAGCCTTCGTGGGGACCGTGACACACCTCGAGTGCCTGGCCTGCGGAGCGCGCTCCGAGCCCGACGGCCACGACGGCGCCTGCGTCGTCTGTGGCGGGATTCGCGACGTCTTCTATGACCTCGACGCGGCCCGCGAAGCGCTCACGCGTGACGCGCTCGCGGCGAACCCGGACCGGACCGTCCTCCGCTACGCGCCCCTCCTCCCGATCGATCCGGAGGGCCGGGTCACCCCGCTCGCGGTGGGGAGCTCCCCGATCTACGACAGCCCGCGCGCCGCGGCGGCGGTCGGCGTCGGCCGGCTCCTCGTGAAGGACGACGGCAGCCTCCCGACCGGCTCGTTCAAAGACCGCGCTTCGTACGTCGGCGTGGCCCGCGCGCTCGCGGCGGGCGCAGACGTGGTGGCGGCGGCGTCGACCGGCAACGCGGCGACGTCGGTGGCGGGGCTCGGCGCGTCCGTCGGGCTGCCGATCCACATCTTCGTCCCGGCGACGGCGCCGGAGGGCAAGGTCGCGCAGCTCCTCACTTACGGCGCGCGGGTGTTCCTGATCGAAGCGGACTACGACGCGACGTACGACTTCTGTCAGGAGGCCGTCGCGAAGTTCGGCTGGTACAACCGGAGCGCAGCCGTGAACCCGTACCTCGTCGAAGGCAAGAAGACTTGCGGGCACGAGATCGCGGAGCAGCTGTTGGACGATCTCCCGGACTGGGTCGCGATGAGCGTCGGCGATGGCTGCTCGATCGCCGGCACGCACAAGGGGCTCGCCGAGATGCACGCGATCGGTTTGATCGATCGCGTGCCGAAGATGTTGGGCGTGCAGGCCGCGGGCGCGGCGCCGCTCACCAAGGCGTTCGACGCGGGCGCGGAGTCGGTCGAGCGCATGGTCGCCAACACGTTCGCGGATTCGATCAACGTGGGCATGCCGCGCAACCCGACGAAGGCGCTCCGCGCCGTGCGCGCTTCCGGCGGTCGCTACGTGAATGCGACGGACGACCGCATCCGCGCGTGGATCCCGAAGCTCGCGCGCAACACCGGCGTCTTCGGTGAGCCGGCGGCGGTCACCGCGATCGCGGGGGTCGAGGAGGCCGTCGCGGCGGGGATCATCGGGCCCGACGAATCGGTGTTGGTCGTGGTGTCGGGCAACGGGCTCAAGGACGTGCGCAGCGCGATGTCCGCGGTCGACGTCCCGAAGCCGATCCCGCCGAAGCTGTCGGAGGTCGAGCGCAGGTTGGAGGCCGAGGCGTGAGCGCGACCCTGCTGTTCGGAGGCCGCGTGGTCGGCTTCGCGCCGATCGAAGTCGAGGCGCGCGACGTCGTGTTGTTCGACGGGCGCGTGAAGAGCGCGGACGATCCGTTCCCCACGACTTCGACGATCGACTGCACCGACTGCTTGATCGTCCCGGGCTTCGTCGTCGCGCACACGCATTTGTACAGCGGGCTCGCGGCCGGGATGCCACCGCCGCCCGGCGTGACCGGGACGTTCCTGCAGATCCTCGAGCGCATCTGGTGGCGACTGGATCGCGCGTTGGACGAAGAGACGCTCCGAGCTTCGGTCCGCGTGGCGGCGATCCACGCGATCCGCGCCGGGACGACGTGCCTGATCGACCACCACGAGTCGCCGAACTTCATCGACGGTTCGCTCGACGTGATCGCCGACGAGCTCGAAGAGCTCGGCTTGCGCGCTTGCCTCACGTACGGCGCGACGGATCGCCACGGCCCCGAGGGCGCGCGTGCGGGGCTCGACGAGAGCGAGCGCTTCGTCCGCAAGATGGCGGACCACCCGACGATCCGCGGCGCGATCGGGTTGCACGCTCCGTTCACGTGCAGCGAGGACACGATGGGCAGCGCGGCGGACCGCGCGACGCTCCACGGCGCGTGGCTTCACTACCACGCGGCGGAAGGGCCCGACGATCAACAGGTCGCGCGCGAGCGCGGGGTCGGCGGGCTCTTCGCGCAACTCGAAGAGCTGGGGCTCGTCCACGACCGGACGATCGCCGCGCACTGCGTGGACATCGACGACCGCGAGGCCGAGCTGATCCGCGAGCGGCACGCGTGGGTGACGCACCAGGCGCGCTCGAACATGAACAACGGCGTGGGCTACGCGGACCAACACGCGTCGCTGCGCCGGGTCGCGATCGGTACGGACGGGATCGACAACGATCTGCTCGCCGAGGTGAGCGCCGCGTTCTTCCGGTCGCGCGAGGCGACGGGCCCGACGGGGTGGCCGGACGTCCTGCAGATGATCGCGCGCGGTCACCGGCTCGCCGGCGAAGTCTTCGGCGAGCCCGCGCTCGGGAAGCTCACGCAGGGCGCGCCGGGGGACGTCGTGGTGCTCGACTATCCCGAGGGCACACCGCTGGACCGCGACTCACTCGCGGCGCACGTGTTGTTCGGCTGGAAGGGCGCGCACGTACGTGACGTGTTCGTCGGCGGGAGGCCGTTGCTCCGCAACCGTCGGCTCGTCGGGATCGACGGGCGGGCGGTGTTGGAAGAGGCGCGCCGCGCAGCGCAGCGACTCTGGTCGCGAATGGAGGCGCTCTGAGTCATGGAGTTGGTGCCACAGCCGCTCGCCCACCTGTTGCGTCGCGTCGAGCGTGAGCCCGAGGCCGCTTCGGCGCTCTTCGATCTCCCGCTCGACAAGATGTGGAGCGGGACGCCGGACGGGTTCGATCTCTCGCGTGCATTCCACGGCGAGCGGTCCGCGACGGTCGTCGGTCCGGCGGCAGGGCCGCACACGCAGCTCGCGCAGAACATCGCGCTCTCGTATCTGTCGGGGTCGCGGATCATGGAGCTGAAGACGGTCCAGATCCTCGACGAGCTCGCGATCCCGCGGCCGTGTATCGACGTGGAGAACATCGGGTTCAACGTCGAGTGGTCGCAGGAGCTGAAGATCGAGCAGTCGACGATCGAGTACCCGAAGTCGGCGCTGTTGATCGCGGCGTTGGTCGCGAACGGCTTCCCGGCGGGCGTCGACGGGGGCGACCAGGACTACTTGCTCGACCTGTCGCTGGGCTACGACCTGAAGGGGATCCAGGACCCGCGCGTGACGGGGTTCGTGCGCGATATGATGGACGCGAGCTCCGTCGTGGATCGGCTGCTCGATCAGCTGCCGCCGGACCTCGCGAAGTACAAGTCGCTGTCGGTGCCGTCGCGGTTGATCTCGTGCATCACTCTGTCGACGTTCCACGGCTGCCCGGCGGACGAGATCGAGTTGATCGCGCGGTACCTCCTCGAGGAGATCGGCGTCCACGTCGTGGTGAAGTTGAACCCGACGCTGCTCGGGATCGAGCGCGTGCGGCACATCCTCCACGACGAGCTCGGGTACACGGAGCTCACGCTGGACCCGGAGAACTTCGATCACGATCTGAAGTGGGACCAGGCGCTGGCGATGATCGGGCGGTTGCGCGGAGTCGCGCACGCGCGGGGGCTCGCGTTCGGCGTGAAGCTCACGAACACGTTGGTGGTGAACAACCACAAGTCGTTCTTCCCGGCGTCCGAGAAGCAGATGTATCTGTCGGGGCAGCCGCTGCACGTGTTGTCGACGAGCCTGCTCGCGGAGCTGCGTCGCGCGATCCCGTTGATCGGTGAGGGCGGTGAGCCTCCGGTCGAGTACTCGTTCTCGGCGGGGATCGATCAGCACAACTTCCCGCTCGCGGCCGCGGCGGACCTGTGTCCAGTCACGACGTGTACGGACCTGCTTCGACCGGGTGGGTACGCGCGGCTGCCGAAGTACCTGTCGAACCTCTCGAAGGAGATGACGAAGGTGTCGGCGCGCGACATGCGAACGTACGTGTTGGCGGCGTTCGGGCACGCGGCGGCGGCGGCGGAGGCGGTCGGTGACGCGCTCGGGTTGGCGCCCGACGTGGTGTCGAAGATCGCGGCGGCGCGGTTGGGCGAAGGGTCCGGCGAAGGTTCGGTGGAGGGTGCGCTCGTCGCCGCCGGGTTGGACGCGGCGGAGGCCGCGCGCGTGGCGCCGCTCTGGGTCCACGAGGCGGGCACGATGAACGCGGCGAACGTGGCGAAGGCGGCGCTCGAAGATCCGCGTTACCGGAAGGCGAAGAACTCGAAGTCGCCGAAGAAGATCGGTTCGGAGCTCGAGCTGTTCGATTGCATCAACTGCGACAAGTGCGTGCCGGTCTGCCCGAACAACGCGAACTTCGCGTACGAGGTCGCGCCGGTGCAGTTGGATGCGCCGACGTGGGTGTTCTCGGCGAGCGGCGTCGAAGAGCGGGACTCGATTCGTGTGGACGTCGAGAAGGAGCACCAGCTCGCGACGTTCGTCGACTTCTGCAACGGGTGTGGCAACTGCGACGTGTTCTGTCCGGAGGACGGCGGTCCGTACGTCGTCAAGCCGCACTGGTTCGGGTCGCGCGCGTCGTGTGAAGCGGAAGCGAACTTGGACGGCTTCTACTTGGACGGCCCGAATCGGATCGCGGGGCGACTGCACGGGCGTCATGTCGCGATCGAGTTCGACGCGTCGCGGTCTTCGGCGCGGTACGAGGACGAGGCGGTGACGCTCGAGGTGTCACTCGCAACCGACCGCGTGGAGTTGGTGCGTCACGTCGTGCGTTCGGCGACGGACACGCACGAGGTGCGTGGGGCGTACATCGTCATCCTGCGCACGTTGCTCGACGGGGTGCAGAAGACCGTGAACCCGGTCTCGGCTGCGCTTTCTTCCTGAATCCGCGGGGTGTTATACAGGCTCCGTTTTGCGGAAGCGGATCCTCGTCGTGGCGAGCGACGAGGCGACCATCGACGGCCTCGGGGCGGCCCTCGAGCACATCGGACTCGAGCCGGTCTCGTTGCGTGACCGCGCGGGGACCGTCGCGCGCTTCGAGCAGATTCACCCGGCGGCGATCGTGATGTCCGTGGGGCGAGGCCCCGTAGATCCGCTGGAGGTGGTCGCGGCGATCCGCGCGACGGAGCGCGGCGCGGTGGTGCCGTTGCTCTTGATGGGGAGCGCGGATCCGGGCGAGGCGATCTCGTCGCCGAGCGAGGCGCTCGAGGCCGGGGCCGACTACTACTTCCGACTGCCGACGGACCTCGACTACCTCGCGGGGCGCGTGGCCGGGTGGGTCGGGGAGACGCACTCGACGCGGCCGCGGCCGGCGCAGAGCTTCGCGGAGGCGCGCGAGGGGTTGTCGCAGGACTTGGATCTGGAGGCCTTCCACCTCGGCGACTTCGATCAAGAGGCGGTGACGGAGCACGGGCTCCCCACGTTGGATTTGTTGCGCGAGGTGGAGGCGCGGCGGATCGGCGACTCGCAGAACCACGACGCGGCGATCCCGTCGGAGGCGATGGGCGACGACGTCCACGAGGACGACGAGCCCACGAAGGGCATCTTCGACATCCCGGACGATCTCCCGCGACCGGAGCCGCGCGCGCCGAGCCGACAGGTCGAGCTCGCGTTGCAGCTGGTGCGCGAGGGCGAGCGTCATCGCCGGGAAGGGAACAAGGGCGACGCGATCGACGCGTACTGGGCGGCGTCGGAGATCTACATCCTCGACGAGCGTCCGGACGAGGCGATCGCGCTCTACAAGCTGATCCTCTACCTCGACCCGACGCGCTACGTGGTCGCGCGACACGGCGCGGAGATCGCCTTGTCTTCGGGGCGCAAGAAGGACGCGCTCGATATGTACCGGCACACCGCGCGCGCGCTCGAAGAGGCGGGGCGCCTCGACGAAGCGACGTTGGTGCTGCGCGAGATGGTCCACCTGTCGCCGTCGGAGCCGACGTTGGTGTTGCGGTTGGCGGCGATCGAGTCGCGGAGCCGGCGGACGGCGGCGCCGCGCGGGCCCTCTCTCGGTGCGTGGGGTCAGGAGCTGGATGCGCAGCTCGAGGCGCATCAGGAGGGATCGCTGCCTTCGCTCGACGTGCACTCGGCGGAGATCGCCGCGGCGGACATCGAGGTGGTCGGCGGGGAGGTCCTCGACGACGAGATCACGAGCGAAGAGGCGCGCTCGACCCGCGAAGTCGCGCCCGACGAGATCGAGGCGTTGGTCGACGCGGACCGGCGGGTGAGTCTGGCGGAGGCCGACGCGATGATCGTGCCGGACACGCTCGAGATCTCGATGGCGCAGGAGCGTGGGCTCGACCCATCGCTCGGTGCGTCCGACACGATACCGAGCCGGCGACCTCCGCGGCGCCCCTCGGACACGCGCCCGCAGGCGAGCGCGGTGGAGATCGACGAGGGGCCGCAGATCATTCGCGCGCCGGCACGGTCCGAGCCCGACGAAGCGCGGCGCGCGCTCCTCGAGGCGGCGCGTCAGATCGACTGGGAGCGCGCGACGCGCGCGCGGGCGATCGAGGAGGGCGCGACGCTGGAGGTCATCCGCGAACCGCCCGAGCGATCGGCGACTCGGACCGATCCGATCCTCTCGGAGGGCACCGCCCGCCCACGCGCCGCGACGACGGCGGACGGGATCCCGCCGCGAATGCCGCCGTCGCGGGCGGTGACGATCCCCGAAGGGCCACGCGCGGACGCGGACCCGGGCGGTGTGCCGCCGATCGAAGCTCCGAGCGTGATGCGCGAGCGGAGCGCCCGGGCAGACGAGGCTCCGCGGGGCGGAGCGGTGGCGGGCCAAGGAGAACCGTCCGGACCGGACGCCGTGCCGAGCGGGGCCCAAGGAAATTCGCCGAGTGAGAGCGGTTCGCGAACTGGGGCCCAAGGAGGTTCGCCGAGCGGAGGTGCCGTGCGAGGCGGGGCCCAAGGAAGTTCGCCGAGCGGAGGTGCCGTGCGAGGCGGGGCCCAAGGAAGTTCGCCGAGCGAGGCCGACGCGCCCGGCGGGGCCCAAGGAAATTCGCCGAGCGAAGGTGCCGTGCGAGGCGGGGCCCAAGGAAATTCGCCGAGCGAAGCCGACGCACGAGGTGGACCCCAACGAAGTTCACCGCACCCGGGCGCGGCCCAAGCAATTTCGCCGAGCGAAGGCACCGCTCGGAGCGGGCCCCAAGGAAGTTCGCCGAGCGAAGGCACCGCTCGGAGCGGGCCCCAAGGAAGTTCGCCGAGCGAAGCGAGCTCGGGAAGAAGGGCCCAAGGAAATTCGCCCGGCCCCGCCGCCCCGCAGCGCGGAGCCCAAGGAAGTTCACCGAGCGAAGCGGACGCGCGAGGCGGGGCCCAAGCAAATCCGCATTTCGGAGGCGCCGCGCGCCGTGGGGTCCAAGGAAATTCGCCAAGCGAAGGCGCCGCTCAGAGCGGGGCCCAAGGAAATTCGCCGAGCGGAGGCGCCGCGAGCAGCGGGGCCCAAGGAAGTTCGCCGAGCGGAGGCGCCGCGAGTAGCGGGCCCCAAGGAATTTCGACCGACGACCAAAACGACGCTGATACCGCCGACGCGGGACGACGCGCTCCGACGAACCCGCCGCAAGGCCCCCAACGAAATCCGCGCGACGACGAAGCTCCGACCCGGACGCCCCAACGAAATCCGTGGGACGCTAACGCTGGCGCCGGAGGCCCCCAACGAAATCCGCGCGACGACGACGCCGGCGCCGGAGGCCCCCAACGAAATCCGCACGACGCTGACGCCGGCGCCGGAATCCCGCAACGAAATCCGCGCGACGACGACGCTCCGGACCGGACGCCCCAACGAAATCCGCGCGACGACGACGCGCCGGACCGGGCGCCCCAACGAAATCCGTGGGACGTCCACGCGGCGCCCCGAGGAAATCCGCCGGACGACGGCGACGCCTTCGGCGCGGCGCAAGGAATTCCAACCGGCGCCGAGGCTACGCCGTGGCCGTCCGAAGGAAATCCGTCCGAGGCCCAAGCTGCGGCCCAGGCACCCCAACGAAATCCGCCCCCGTCCGCCGCACGCGCCGCCACGCCCACGCTCCGATCCGACGATGCCCAATCCCCGCGGCCCCACGCCGATGCGCCCCGCGGGGAGCACCGCCTCGGCGCGATGGCGCCGCGCCCCGACTCGATCCTCCCGAACCTCGACGCGCTCGATCCCCCATCGAACCCCACCGCGCCGCCCCGCGCCCCGACCCCTCGACCGCGGACGTCCCGGCCAGCGCCCGCGGTCCGCGACGACACCGGCGCGCGCCCCAGCTCGACGATCCCGCGCGATCCGACGGGCGCGAAGCCCCGGCGCACCGCGCCCGCGACCGGCGAGATCACCGGCGACCTCCCCCTCGACCCCGCCGCGATCAAGCCCCGGCGCACCGCACCCGCGACCGGCGAGATCACCGGCGACCTGCCCCACGACCCCGCCGCGATCAAGCCCCGGCGCACCGCACCCGCGACCGGCGAGATCACCGGCGATCTCCCGCTCGACGGTGGCACCGGCGACCTCGAGCGCAAGCACCGTCGCCCGCGGCCCGAGCCCTCGCGGATCACGTTCGCGCCCCTCGTCCCGAACCACGGCAAGATCGAGCGCCTCTTCGACGCGCTGCTCGTGTTCTCGCTCGCATCGACCCAGCGCGTGACGGGGATGCTGCGGATGCAGGGCGACGAAGGCCTCGTCTTCTTCGAAGGTCACCCCGCCGCGCGGCGCGGCACCCACGCACACGCGCGCCTGCGGCACATCCTCGATCGCGCCGGCGTGGCGCTCGATCCGCTCGTCGACGGCGACGACCCGCCCCGCGCGGTCGAGGCGATGCGAACCGTGACCGAAGCCGGACTCGCCGAGGAGGATGTCGCGCAAGCTATCTTGCATCGTCACCTCGAGGACGGCGTCCTCGCCGCCCTCGCCTACCGCGGGCCGTGGCGCTTCCTCCAGAACAACGACGTCGACATCGCCGCATCCGAGATCGTGAAGAACCGCGACGACGTCATCGCGCAGCTCGTCGAACTCCTCCCGCAGATGGCCCCCCCGCTCGAGCTCGCCTCACACCTCGGCGGGACCCGCGCGCGCGTCCGACTCGAAGAGATCCCCGACTGCGGACTCTCCGCGCGCGACGCCCGCTTCTGCTCCTGGCTCGACGGCACCAAACCCCTCGATGTCGCCGCCGCGCTCGGCGGCCTCGCCATGGAGCGCGCCGCCGCGATCGCGCTCGTCCTGGTCGCGTTCGGTCACGGCACGTCGTCCGGGCAACCCGCCGCGCCGGAACCCCCGGCGCCGCCCCCACCCGCCGCCCCACCGCGCGCCGACCCCACGCCCGAACCCGCACCCGCTCGCGAGGGTCGGATCCCGCACGCCGCGCTCGGCGCGCTCGAGCCCCGCGACCGGCTCCGCGCGCTCGCCGAGCTGGTCCGCACGAGTGACTACTTCACGATCCTCGGCGTCGACTTCAGCGCGTCCAAGCTCCAGATCGACGAGGCGCACCACCACCTCCGCCGCATGATCGAAATCGAGTCGTTCGAACAGGACCCGGCGATGCGCGCGATGGCGCGGGAGGTCGTGCGGAGCCTAGACGAGGCCCGCGACGTGCTGAAGGTTCCGCAGCTGAGAGCGGCCTATCAGCGCCACCTGAAGCCCTGACAAAAGGGCTGGTCGGACGCGACCGGGCTGCTAGGATGGAACTGTCATGCTCTTGGAGATCCTCAAGTACCCGGATCCGCGCCTGGCCGACAAATCCACCCCGGTGGCGGTCGTCGACGACGAGATCCGAACGCTGATCGAGAACATGTTCGAGACGATGTACACGGCCGAAGGCGTCGGCCTCGCCGCGCCTCAAGTCGGGGTCACCAAGCGCATCATCGTCGTCGACTGCGGCGTCCGCGAAGAAGGCGAAGAGACCCCGCTCCCGCCCAAGGAGCCCATCGCGATCGTGAACCCGGTCGTCGCCGAGGGCCAGGGCTCCATCGTCTGGGAAGAGGGCTGCCTCTCCGTCCCCGGCTACGTCGACGAGGTCGAGCGCAAGGCCAAGGTGAAGGTCACCGGCCTCGACAAGAACGGCGAGCCCCTCGAGATCCACGCGGAGGGCCTCCTCGCCGTCTGCCTCCAACACGAGATCGATCACCTCGAAGGCGTCCTCTTCGTGGACCGCCTCTCCCGCCTCAAGCAGTCGATGGTGAAGAAGAAGCTCAAGAAGCGCGCCGCCGAGGAGGCCTCGGCCTGAGCGCCGAACGCCTCCAGCTCCCCGACCGCCCCCTCCGCCTCGCGTTCTTCGGTACTCCGGACATCGCCGCGACCATGCTCGCGCGACTCCTGGACGCCGGTGGCGACGAGGTGGTCCTGGTCGTGTGTCAGCCCAATCGACCGAAGGGCCGCGGCAAGAAGCTCGTCGCGCCGCCGGTCAAGGAGCTCGCGCTCGCGCGCGGACTCGAAGTCGTCCAGCCGCGCAAGCTCCGCGACGGCATGCTCGCCGCCCAACTCCTGGAGCTGTCGATCGACCTCGCGATCGTCGTGGCGTACGGCCGCATCCTCCCGGTCGACGTCTTCGAAGCGCCCACCTTCGCGACCTGGAACGTCCACGCGTCGCTCCTCCCTCGCCACCGCGGCGCCTCACCGATCCAACACGCGATCCTCGCCGGCGACGAAGAGACCGGCGTGACGCTCATGCGCCTCTCCGAGGGCATGGACGAGGGCCCGATGCTCCACACGAAGCGCGTACACGTCGGCGAGCAAACGGGCGGCGAGCTCTTCGACACGCTCGCGACCCTCGGCGGTGAAGCGCTCGTCGAGGGCCTCGCGCTCGCGAAGCGCGACGGCCTCGACGTGGTCCCGCAACCCGATGACGGCGTCACCTACGCGCCGATGATCGACAAGCAGGACGGGCTCCTCGACTTCGAAGCGTCGGACGCCGCCACCCTCGCACGACGCGTACGCGCCTTCGATCCGTGGCCCGGGACCTTCGTGCGCGACGCGAAGGGGCAGCCGCTCAAGATCACCTCGGCGCGCGCCGTCGAAGCGGACGGCGCGCCCGGCACCATCGTCTCCCTGAAGCCGCTCGTCGTGGCCGCGGCCTCGGGCGGCCTCGAGATCGAGACGCTCCAGCCGCCGGGCAAGAAGCCGATGCCCGCGGACGCCTACCTCAACGGCGCCGGACGGCACCTCGCCGTGGGCGCCCCGCTCGCCGGCTGATCGCCCCCGCGCACATTTTCGAACCCGAGGCGCAGCGATTCAGCTGACGTCCGACGACGACTCGGAGTAGCCTCTCGCGTTCGCTTCGAGTCGGTCTGATCGCGGTCCTGGATGTTCGCTCCGTCGCCCTCTCGCCGTTGGTTCGGCGTCTTCGCGGTCGCGCTCGCGCTCGGTGCTTCGTCACGCGCGGCCGTCGCACAAGAGAGCAAGTGCCGCCCACCCGCCGCGTCGGAGCGATTCACGTTCGAGTTCGAAGGCGACGTCCAACAGCTCGTCGACCTGATCGCCAAGCGCCTCTGCCGTAACTTCATCCTCACCGACAAGGTCCGCGGACAGAAGTTCGAGATCGTCGCGTCGGAGGCGATCTCCGCCGACGATCTGTGGCGCGCGTTCCTCTCTGCCCTCGAAGCCAACGACCTCTCGGTCGTCCGCGTCGGCGCGTACTACAAACTCATCCAGGCCACCGAAGGCACTCGTTCGCCCGTCTCGATCCACGACGACACCGGTCCGGTACCCACCGACGACCGCATGATCACCGTCCTCTGGAGACCGAAACACGCGACAGATCTCGGCGCGGTCATCAACTACCTCAACATCTTCAAGTCGAACCAAGGTCAGATCCATGGCTTCCAGTCGACCGGCCTGATCGTCGCCACCGACTACGGGACGTCGATCGAACGCCTCCGCACGATCCTCGACGAGATCGACGAACCCGGTACCCTCGAGCACGTCCACATCGTCCCCGCCGCCTACGCGACAGCGACCGAGCTCGCCGAGAAACTCACGCAGATCCTCGAGCCCAAGCCCGGCGAAGGCATCGCGAAGATCCTCGCGGACGATCGCACGAACAAGCTGCTCGTCATCGCATCGAAGAGTGGGTTCGCGCGCGTGCGATCGATGATGCTCGAGCTCGACGTCCCCGCCGAAGCGACCAGCGACGAACAGATCAACGTCCTTCGCCTGAAACACGCCGACGCCGAGGAGCTGTCGTCGACGCTGTCGTCGCTCGCGCAAGGCGGCAACACTGCCGCGGCCCCGCCCCGCGGCGTCCCCGGTACGCCCGCGGCGCTCACCAAACCCACCGGAGGCGCCGCCGCGTCCGGGCTCCAAGGCGAAGTGAAGATCACCGCCGACAAAGCGACGAACAGCCTGCTCGTCACGACCTCGAAGTCCAACTTCACCGCGATCCAACGCATCGTCGAACGCCTCGACGTCCCGCGCCTCCAAGTCTTCGTGGAGGTCGTGATCCTCGAAGTGTCGATGAAGCGCGACCGTCGACTCGGGGTCGGGTGGCACGCCGGCATCGCGCCGACGATCGGCGGCGAGCAGGCCCCGATCGTCTTCGCGAACACGCCGAACTCGGAGCTGTCCTCGCTGCTCGCCGCCGCGAACCCACTCGGACTCGCGAGCCTACTCGGCTTCGCGGGCGCGGTCTCCGGTCCGACGCTCCCCGGCACCGACACGATCGTGTCCGGCGGCATCCCGGCGATCGGCGTCGTGGTGCAAGCGCTCCAGAGCACCAACGACGTCAACATCGTCTCCACTCCGCACCTCCTCACGCTCGACAACGAAGAAGCGGAGATCCAGGTCAACGAGAAGCGGCCCTTCCCGTCGGGCCTCACGCTCGGCGGACTCGGAGGCCTCGGCGGCCTCGCGGGCGCCGCGGGCGGACTCGGCGGCGCCGCCGGCCAGGGTCTCGGCGGGCTCGGTGGGCTCGGGCTCGGTTCGCTCTCGTTCAACCGCGAGGACGTCGGACTGACGCTGAAGCTCAAGCCGCAGATCAACGACGAGGACAACGTACGGTTGGAGATCGACCAGGAGCTCTCCGACGTCGCGGGGATCGATCAAGTGACCGGACAGACGATCACGTCGAAGCGCGCCGCGAAGACCGTCGTCGTCGTGCGCAGTCAGGACAGCGTGGTGATCGGCGGCCTCGTGCGCGACCGCGAGACCACCGACGAATCGAAGACGCCGCTGCTCGGCGACCTCCCGCTGCTCGGTTGGTTGTTCAAGCGTCAGGCGCGCGTCGTCGAGAAGGTGAACCTGATGCTCGTCATCACGCCGTACATCGTGCGTTCGCCGCACGACTTCCGGCAGATCTTCGAACGCAAGATGGAAGAGCGGAAGGAGTTCGTGGATCGCTTCTACGGCACGAACGCCGAGTTCCGCGCGACGATCGACTGGAACCGCAAGGTCGGTCCGCTCGGCGGGTACCGCCAACGCATGCGCCAGGAGCTGCAGAAGGCGGAGAACGAAGGCCCCGGTGAGAAGGGCGAGACCGTCATCCAATCCGAAGAGGCGCCGTGATCACTCGCGCGCGCGGATCGTGACGCGCTGTCCATCCGCGAGCGTGACCTCGGCGGACGATCGATCGACCACGAGCGCGCGCACCGTCGCCTGACTCGGGAGCCCCACGTCGAACGCCGGTCCGCCGGGCACGACTTCGCCGATGTGCATGGAGCCGACGGCAGGCTGGAGCGAAAAACCGAAGCGCTCCGACAGGCCGGGCGGCGGGATCGCGATCGCGCCCACGTCATGGGCGGCGTCGGGCATCTCGACGCGCAAGACGATCGGCGCTTGTCCGGTCGGCGCGAGCAAGAGCGTCGCGACGTCGGGAGCGACACCGGAGATCGCGAAGTGACCGTCGGCGCCGACGGCGCGCGGCCGCCCGCGGTACGCGATGGTACCCGACACGCCTTCGCCGCTCCCGAACCGGACGAGCCGGCCGCTGAGCTCGTGTCCCCCGCCGATCACGATCGGCTCCGAGACCTCCACGACCGTACGTTCGATCGACTGGCGCACTTCACCGAACGCCCCGTCGGACGACACCGAGATCGTGTAGTCGCCGTACGGGACGTCGGCGAACGCGAAGCGACCGTCGCGCGCGTAGAAGCGCTCGCTCGCTTCGTAGTCGTCGTTCGAGATCCGCACGTGGAACGCGGCGAGCGCTCGACCATCTGCGCGACGAACCGCACCGACGACGCGCGCGACGGACTCCATCTCGAGCGTGACGTCGTCGCCTGTCCACGCCTCGACGCGCCCCTCGGCGCGACCGGGCGCTTGTCCGTCGATCACGTAGCCGCCCTCCGGGAGGCCGCGGATCTCGAAGGCACCTTCACCGTCCGAGACGACGCGATCCGATCCGAGGCGAACCGGCTTCGATCGCGGAGTCCGCTCGCCGAGCCGGCGCGCGGTGATGACGACGCCCGAGACCGGCCTCCCGTCCGAGTCGACCGCGCGGCCGCGGATCCGGGCGAGGCGCACGGGCGCCACGATCGTCGCGGTGACCGTGCAACCGGCCTCGGCCAGGATCGTCTCGAGCGGGACGGCCTCGTCGGTCGAAGAGCGCTCGGGGTGCGTGACGATCACTTCGTACTCACCCGGCGCGACGTCGGTGAAGACGAAGCGCCCGCCGGGATCGGTCGACGCGCGGCCGTGCTTCTTCAGCGTGACGACGAAGTGCGCGAGCGGTTCGAGGTCCGTGGAGAGCGCGCGCCCGACGACGCGCGCGCCGCGATCCGCGTAGACCTGGATCGGCCACGGCGTCGGCCCGTCGATGCCACGCGGTTCGATATCGCGCGCGCCCGCGACGACGAACCGGTGCGGACCCGCGAGGACGCCGCGGAGCTCGAACCGCCCGCCCGGACCGGAGAGGCCTTCGGCGCGTCCGCCGCCCGACGCGACGAGCGCGATCGAGACGTTCTCGATCGGATCGCCGGCTTGGTCGCGGAGGTCGCCGACGATCGTCGAACCACTCGCGATCGACCAGACGAGATCGCGCTTCGACGCCGACAGCTCGACGCGCTCGAACGCCCGAACGCGACCCTCCGCGCAGTGGACCGTCGGTACGTACGCGCCCGCGGTGAGCCCGCCGAACACGACCTCGCGCCGGTCTTCGAAGTCGACGCGACGCGGCGCCGCGTGCGACGCGGAGAGCTCGACCGAGCCGTGCCGGCAGAAGTCTTCCGCGTCGGACTCGACGCGGCCGGCGAGTACGAGCCCCGACTCGACGCGGACGACGACCTCCGTGACGTCCTCGCCCCACGGGACGGCGATCGCGCCGACACTCTGCGCGACCCAGTCTTCGGAGCGCACGGTGATGTCGTGCAGGCCGGGCGCGGCGCCCGAGATCTGGAACTCGCCGGCGTCGTCGCTGGTCGCGACGCGCTCCAGGCCGGGCGCGCCGAGTGCGCCGCGCGCGACGAGCGCCACCATGATCTTCGCGACGCCGCGACCGTCGTCCGCGGCGATCACGCGCCCGCGCACGGCGGACGCCGGCGCGAGGGAGACCACGACGTCGCCCGGCACACGCACCGGCCCGTCATGGGTGGCGTAGCCCTGGGCTTCGACGCGCAGCGCGTGAGGCCCGGCGCTGGTGAGCTCGACGCGGAAGCGACCGGCGCCGTTGCACCACGCGCCGGCGATCGGGAGGCCTTCGGGGGTGAGGACGGTCGCGTACGCGCCGGGGACGACGCCCCACACGCGGTCGCGCACGATGCCGGTGACGGCGAACCGCGGCGCTTCGGGCCGGGCACGGACGGTCGCGACGGGCGGCGCGTCGATCTCGATCGGGATCGGGATCGTGGGCGTGGGGGTCGGGATCGGATCGACGCGGGGCGCGGGCGCCGGGCTCCGCGCTTCAGCGGGTACGGGCGCGCGAGCGAGATCGTGCGGAGCCCACGCGCAGGCCGCCGCCCACAACAGATGCCAGCGCCGCATCAGCATCAAGATACGGCGTCGCGCCCGACCACGACACTGGGCGGGCGGTCAGTCCTTGTCCTCGGCCTTGAGCACAGCGATGAACGCCTCCTGCGGGATCTGCACTTCGCCGACCATCTTCATGCGCTTCTTCCCCTTCTTCTGCTTCTCGAGGAGTTTGCGCTTACGGGAGATGTCGCCGCCGTAGCACTTCGCGGTGACGTCCTTGCGCAGGGCGTTGATGTTGCTGCGCGCGATGATGGTGCCGCCGATAGCGCCCTGGATCGGGATCTTGAACTGGTGTCGCGGGATCGTGTCGGCGAGTCGATCGCAGTAGTGCTTCGCACGCTCGCGCGCCTTCTCGCTGTGGACGAGCTGGCAGAGCGCGTCGACGCGTTCGTGGTTCACGAGGATGTCGACCTTCACGATGTCGGCGGGGCGGAGATCGAGGATCTCGTAGTCGAACGAACCGTAGCCGCGCGTCACGGTCTTGAGGCGATCGTAGAAGTCGAACAGCACTTCGCCGAGCGGCATCTCGGCCTTCACGTCCATGCGCCCGGGCGAGAGCACGTCGAAGCCGACCTGCGCGGCGCGGTAGTTCTGGCAGAGCTGGATCACGGCGCCGATGAACTTCTCGGGGACGAGGATCGACGCCTTGATGTAGGGCTCCTCGATCGACGCGATCGACATCGGGTCGGGGAACTCGGTCGGGTTGTCGACGACCATCTTCGTCCCGTCCTGGAGCGTCACGTGGTAGCCGACGGTCGGTGACGAGAGGAGGAGTGAAATTCCTTCCTCCCGCTCGAGGCGCTCCTGGATCACGTCGAGGTGGAGGAGCCCGAGGAAGCCGCAGCGGAACCCGAGGCCGAGCGCGGCGGACGAGATCTTCTGCATGCTGATCGCCGCGTCGTTGAGTGCGAGCTTGTCGAGCGCCTTCGCGAGGTCTTCGTAGTCATCGCTCGCCATCGGATAGAGCGACGAGAAAACGACCGGGACGGCCTCCTTGTAACCGGGCAGCGGTTTGTCGGCTGGCTTCTCCTGCGAAGTCATCGTGTCGCCTACGGCGATCTCGCGCACCGCCTTCACACCCGCGATCACGTAGCCGACGTCGCCCGCCTGGAGCTTGTTCGCTTTGACGCGTTTGAGTTTGAGGAGGCCGAGCTCGTCGACCTTGTAGTCGCCGCCGCTGTGCATCATGCGGACGAGGTCGCCGGTCTTCATCACGCCCTGAACGACGCGCACGATCAGGACGACGCCGCGGTACGCGTCGTACTGCGCGTCGAAGACGAGCGCTTGGAGCGGCGCGTCGATGGTGCCCTTCGGCGGGGGGAGCTTGGTGATCGCGTTGAGGACGTCTGCGATGCCGATTCCGTCCTTTGCGGAGCATTTCACGGCTATCGACGGATCGATGCCGAGCTCCGAGTCGACCTGCTCGAGCACGCGCTCGGGCTCGGCCGCGGGGAGATCGATCTTGTTGAGCACCGGGATGATCTCGAGGTCGTACTCCATCGCGAGGTACATGTTCGCGACGGTCTGCGCCTCGACGCCTTGCGCGGCGTCGATCAGGAGGAGCGCGCCTTCACACGCCATGAGCGAGCGCCGCACTTCGTGGGAGAAGTCGACGTGACCGGGCGTGTCGATCAGGTTGAGCTGGTAGGTCTCGCCGTCCTCGGCCTTCCACTCGAGCGAAACCGTGTTGCTCTTGATGGTGATGCCGCGCTCGCGC
>JAUHYN010000954.1 GCA_030426505.1 bacterium
GCCCTTCGCGAAGGAGTCGGTGAGGGCCATCGTCACGATGGGGATCGTGGAGAGGATCGAGCCGAAGATCGGGATGAGCGAGAAGACCGTCGCGATGGTGGCGAGGATCAGCGGGAGCTTCACGTCGAGGAGCCAGAGCCCGACGAACGTCAGCAGGCCGTTCGCGATGCAGATCGTGACCTGGCCGCGCACGACGCCGGCGAGGCCGATGCTCATCCCCTTGAGGATCGTGCGGTAGGCCGGGCGGGCCCTCGGCGGGACCAGCGAGTAGAAGAACTTCAGGATCCGCGTGCGATCGATGCTGATGAACGCGGTCAGCATCAGCACCAGGAACATCCCGAACACCGCGCGGAACGTGACGCCGACGATGTTGGAGCCGAGGCTCACGAGCGAGGTCGCGTTCTGGCTCGTCTTCTCGGCGAAGCCCTTGATGTTCTTCTGGATGACCGCCTCGATCGCCGCGCGGTCCACTGGGAGGGCGTTGGTCTCGGCGAACTGCTCGGCGGTGTCGAGGAGGTTCGAGGCCATCGCGGTGGTGTCGGCCACGATCTTCTTCGTCACCTGACCGAGGCCCGCGAGCTCCCGGCCGATCTGCGCGATCGCCCAGGCCCCGACCACGAACAGGAACGCGGCCGAGACCACGTAGATCCCGATGATCCAAGCCGCGCGCGGGAGGCGGCGCCCGGCGATGGGCCGCTTCGAGAGGAAGTCGACCGCCGGGTCGAGGATGAACGCGAGGAGCACGGCCAGGCCGAACGGCAACAGGACCGCGCGGAAGCGGATGAGGACGACGGCCAGGAACAGCCAGAGGCTCAGCAGAATGGCGGTGCGGCGGACCCGGCGCCAGGTGTCGATGAGGGTCTTCCGGACCTCCGGGTTCCGGGTCCAGGTGAGCAGGCGCGGCTCGTTGCGGTCGGGCGGGAACACGACGTCGAATCACCCGGTTATGGGGGAACGCAACCAATGTCCAGTCTCAGTGCAAACCCCGGCTGGGGTTTCGGTTGCTCCGGATGGCGCAACGGGCGATCGTGGCCCACGGTGCGCAGACTCTCGTCGATACTGGCGCTCGTCGGGGCCGTCGCGTTGTTCGCGGCGCCGGCGCGCGCGGCGGATCCCAGCATCTCGGTCGAAGCCTCGCTCGAGCCCTCGGCGCTCGGCCCCGGTGAGACGGGGCGCCTCGACCTCACGATCGAAGTCCCCGAAGGCTGGCACCTGTGGAGCCTCGATCCCGGAGAGGGACCCCAGCCGCTCGAAGTGACCCTCGACGCGGGCGCGCCCGGCGCGTTCGTCGGCGCGTGGCACGGCGATACGCCGGTGATGGTCTACGACCGCGGCTTCGAGGGCGAGCGCGCGCAGTACAAGGAGGGCGAGGTCCACCTCTCGCGGCGCTTCGAGCTCGCGGCCGACGCGGCGCCCGGCGCGGCGAAGGCGACCGTCCTGATCGACGGCCAGATCTGCAACGAGGGCCGCTGCATCCCGCAGAACCAGCGTGTGCCGCTCGCGTTCACGATCGCGGACTTCGCGACGGGTGCAGCCGCGCCGACGCTCTCGCGCCCCGAGCTGACGGTCGCGTCGTTCGTGGTGCGCGCGCCCGAGACGAAGCCGGCGGTGGTGTCGACCGAGAAGCCGAAGAAGGCGTCGCCGGGCGAGGGCGGGTTGCTCGCGTTCCTGCTCGCGGCGTTCGGGTTCGGGCTCGCGGCGCTCGCGACGCCGTGTGTGTTCCCGGCGATCCCGCTGACGATCTCGTTCTTCTCGAAGTACTCCGAAGAGAACTTCGCGCGCGGCGCGCGGCTCGCGGGCGTCTATGCGTTGACGATGGTGCTCGCGTACACGGCGGCGGGCGTCCTGATTTCCATCCTGTTCGGCGTCACGGGCGTGAGTGACTTCGCGGGGCACCCGGTCTTCAACCTCGTGCTCGGCGCGGTGCTCGTGTTCTTCGCGTTGAACCTGCTCGGGCTCTTCGAGATCCGCCCGCCCGCGTTCCTCGTGTCGGGCGTGAACAAGCTCGAGATGAAGTTCGGGCGCGCGGCGGCGCTCGGCGGCGCGAAGAAGACGACCGGCGGCGGGATGGGCGACTACCTCGTCGTCGCGATCGCGGCGCTCACGGCGACCACGGTGTTCTTCACCTGTACGGTCGGCTTCGTCGGGCTCGTGCTCGTGCAGGCCGCGCAGGGCGAGTGGGTCTGGCCGACGGTCGGGATGCTGTCGTTCTCGACGGCGTTCGCGCTGCCGTTTTTCTTCTTGGCGATGTTCCCGCAGGCCGCCAAGCGCCTGCAGGGCAAGGCGGGCGGCTGGCTCTCCGCGACGCGTGTAACGCTCGGCTTCCTGGAGATGGCCGCGGCCACGAAGTTCCTCAGCAACGCCGACCTCGTCTGGGAGACGGAGATCCTCACGCGCGATCTCGTGCTCGCGATCTGGATCCCGCTGTTCGTGCTCTGCGGAATGTTCCTGATCGGCAAGGTGAAGATCGGGCACGAGGCCGTGTCCGGATCGGACGGCGCCGTGTCGGTGCCGCAGATCCTCGCGGGCGCGGCGATGTTCACGCTGTCGCTGTACCTCGCGGTGGGCCTGTTCAACGCGCGCACGTTCGGCGGCTGGGTCGACGGCTGGCTGCCGCCGGTCACGCAGAGCGCGGTCGCGCGCGGCGGCGGGGGAGGCGGCGCGGCGCAGCCGCAGCTCGAGTGGGTCCACGATCTCGAAGAGGGCCGCCGGATCGCGGCGGCGGACGGCAAGCTCGTCTTCGTGAACTACACCGGCTTCAACTGCACCAACTGCCGATACATGGAGGGCGGCGTGTTCCCGCGGCCCGAGATCGCGAGCATCCTGCAGACGATGGTGTTGGTGGAGCTGTACACCGACGGCCGGCGCGACGAACACAAGAGGAACCGCCTGTCGCAGGTGGAGCGCTTCCAGACCGCGGCGCTGCCGCACTATTCAGTAGAACGCGCGGACGGGACGGTCCTCGGCACCTTCGCCTCGTCGACGAACGACCCCGAGGAGTTCCGGCAGTTCCTCCTCGACGCGATGGCGAAGGACGAAGTGAAGCCTGCGGTCGCGTCGAAGTCGCCCGAGCCCGCCAAGGTCGCCGCGGGTCACGTCTGCGCGAAGGACAGCGTGAAGCTCTCCGCGACGAAGCTCTCCGACGGCTCGCCGGTCTGCGCGATCGCGCCCGGCAAGTGGACGCTCGTGAACCTCTGGGCCACGTGGTGTGCGCCCTGCAAGCTGGAGCTGAAGGAGTTCATGGCGCGCGTCGGGAAGAAGTTCGAGGACCGCGGCCAGCGCTTCACGGTCGTCGCGGTCGAGGACTCCGACGGCCTCGACGCCGCCCGCGCGTTCATGAAGCAGATCGCGGTGCCGGACGGCTCGGCGCTCCGCATCTCCGACGACTACACGGAGGCCGAGGTCGACCCGAAGCTCGAGTTCGGCGGGTCGCTCCCGTACACCGTGCTCGTGTCGCCCACGGGTGAGATCGTGTGGAAGCACTCCGCGAAGCTCACCGAGGCCGAGCTCGAAGCGGTGCTCATCGAGCACACCGGCTACGCGGCGCGGTAGCAGCCGAGAACCGCCCCCGCGGAGGTTCGCTGCCGGCTCCTGGTCACCTGCGTCAGTGATTCCTCACGTATCTCGCGGCCGCTTTTCGCGCCTGCTGCCCGCGCCGCCTTCGGCTCTCGTCGGTTGCGTACGCCCGGTATGCGCCCTCCTCACGCGGGCACCAGGCACGAAACTCGACTCGCGAGACACGCAAGGAATCACTGACACAGGTG
>JAUHYN010000955.1 GCA_030426505.1 bacterium
CCGCTGGAGGGCCTCCAGACCCGCGAGCAGCTCGAGCAACGCGTGACCAAGCGCTACGAGAAGCTGGCCGCGATGACCGACGCCGCGCTGAAGCGCGCCCGCAAGCTCGCGCCCGACGCGCGGATCCACCTCGGGCCGTTCCGCCTCGAGGGGTCGGTCGACTACGCGGGCGAGCGCCTGCTCCTGCTGTTCTCGAGCAAGGGTCACCGCGCCTGCATCCTCGGGATCGACGATCGCGCCGTGAGTTTCCTCCCGCCGGAGCCGCGCGTGGTGTTCGACGCTGCCGAGGGGCCGCCTTCGTATCCGCACGCGCTCTGGGATCGTGGCGTGGCGCAGGCGCGCGCGTGTCTGGGCGCTGCGGTCGAGTCCACGCCCGAGGAGGTCGAGCGTTCGGTCGACCTCGTGTCTCGCGACCTCGCGGGCCCCGGGATCGATCTGTTGCCGCCGATCGAGATCGAGGCGCCGGTCGAGCTCGCGGTGGTGCCGCCGCGGGTGGAGCAAGCGCCCCCGAGCGTCTCGATGTCCCTGGACCTGCTCGAATCCCTCGACCTGAACTCGGGCGACCTCCCCGATTGATCGCGCGAACGCGTGACGGCCCGGGCCTGTCCTTGGTACACGCTCGGTGATGGACGTCCCGCCCGGCCCGCACTCCGGGGCGCGATTCACGATCGCGCCGTCGGATGGTGTGTCGCGTGTGGCCCTCACGACGTTGGGGCTCTCCGTGCTCCTCGTCGTGAGTTACCTCGAGCGCGGCGACCCGGTGCCGTGGGCCACGGTGCTCCTCACGATCGGGGTCGGCGCCATCCCGCTCCTCGCGTTCCTCGCGATGGGGCGTCCGAGTGGGGTCCGAGTCCTGGAGGTCCTCGACGATCGCCTCCACCTCCCGTTCGGGCCGCGCTCCGAGCAGACGATCGTCGTGCGGTACCCCGAGCTCACGACGGTCTACCGGCGCCGCGGCCGCCGCGGCTACCTCCTCCTCGCGACGCCCTACGCTCAGGTGAGGTTCGCGCGCTCGTCGTTCGCGTCGAGTGAGGCACTCGAGCGCGCGTACGGCGCGATCCGGGGGCGCCTCGAGTCGTTCGTCCCCAACGGCACGCTCTCGTTGGAGCGTATGGACGGCGCGAACGCGGCCGCGGACGCCGTCCACGGCGCGCGCCCGATCGTCACGTACGGCGTGGTCGGGACGATCGTCGCGCTCTACCTCGCGATGCGCCTCGGCGGCGGGTTCGAGCGGATGTACACGATCGTCGGGTGGGGCATCGGCGTCGCGCCGCTGATCGAGGCGGGGCAGTTCGCTCGCGTCGCGACCGCGAGTTGGTTGCACGGCAACGTCCTGCACCTCGCGGCCGTCGTGTTCGTCATCCTCCAGTTCGGCGAGCGCGTGGAGCGCCTGTTCGGATCGATCGACACGCTCGCGATCGTGGGTGTCGCAGGGCTCGCCGGGGGCATCGCGTCGGCGCTGTCCGCGACCACGCCGCTATTCCTCGGCGCGCAGACGATCGGGTTCGGGCTCTTCGGCGCGTACGCGTTCACGGCGACGCGCTACAAGGCCGACCTCCCGATCGGGATGCGTCGGCGCCTCACCTGGTGGGCGTTCGTCGGCTTCCTCCTCGCTGCGCTGCCGCTCCTGTCGGGGGCGATCGATCTCCCGGGTGAGCTCGGCGGGCTGTTGGTCGGCGTCGTCTTCTGCGCGCTCGTCCTCGTGAAGGACGAGCCTCCGTTGCCGCACCGGCGCACTTCGATCGGCGGGGCTCTCCTCGCGATCGGCGGTGTCGCGGCGACGGTCGCGGGCGGCGCGCTGTTCGTGGCGCAGTCCGAACCTGCCTCCGACGAGACGACGATGATCCGCTACCACCTCGACCACAGCCTCGGCGGTCGCGGTACACTCAATCGAATCGCGTGGGAGATCGCGACGGAGGTCGACCCCACCCAGGAGCGCCTCGACCTCGCGCGGACCGCGATCGACCGCGCTCTGGAACGCGAGCGCGAAGACTTCCCTCGCGCACAGTTCGAGGACACCTACGGGCAGGTCCTCCACCGCCAGGGCCACCGCGCGCTCGCGATCGAACACGAGCTCGCGGCGCTGCGCCTACTCGACCGGCCGTTCTTCGCCACGCAGGTGGCGCGCTTCGCGGGGGGCGACGGGGCGGTGGTGCTCGAAGGCGGCCGCGACCGCGAAGTGCGCCTGGAGCTCGTCGAACACGAGATGCGCGGGTTCGGCGTGCGGGTCTTCGCAGCCACGGCGACGACGGCGTCGACGCTGTACGCCGTCGCCCGACTCGACGACCGCATCGTCGGGCTGCTTCGCATGTCGCTGGACCGCACCGTCGACGGCAGCGTCACGCGCTGGCTCGCGAAGGAGGGCGCGGCGGCGTCCTGGCCCTCGGGGGTGACGCTCGCTCCGGCCATCTACGCGCCCCAGGAAGGCGGGTGGCGGGCCTGGTCGGCAGATCCGACCGCGCTCGCGCTCCCCTGACCGCGGCGCGTTCATCACCGCGCGCTGGGCCCGATCCGGAGGTACAATTCGCGCGCGTGGGCGCGCTCGGACGAGGACGAGCTTCGGTACGGGGCGTCTTGTGCCTCGCGGCCCTCGCGTGGTCCTTCGACGCCCGCGCGCAGACGGTCGCGTTCGAAGACGACTTCACCTGCTCCGACGACGTCACCTTCGGCCGCCCCCGCGGCGCGAACCGGTGGTGGTCGACCTCGAACCTCGACACGTGGCGCACCGACGCCAACGCGGGCGTGTCTCCACGCTTCGACGATCTCGCGGGCGGTAACTTCGGGCCGCCGGCCGACGCGTACGAGACATTCCTCGTCACGGGGTCGACCGCGTGGCGCTACCAGGCGATCGAAGCGGACGTCACCACGACCGACAACGACACGGTCGGGCTCGTCGCGCGCTACGCCGGACCGCAGGCCTACTACGCGTGCTGGATGACGCGCGATCGCTACCCGGACTGCAACGGTGGGGGCGGCGCGCTCGGGTCCGGCAGTCGCAACGCGTTGGTGCGTGTGGACAGCACGGCCGCGTGCATCAACGACTACGTCGTCGCGCAGGACACCAACTTCGCGTACACGTTCGGCCTGACGTATCGGATGCGCCTCGAGATCCTGCCGGTCACGAACGGCGATCTCGTGCGCTGCACGATCGACGTGAACCGCGACGGCATCCTCGGCAACGCGACGGACGTGGTGCTCGAGGCGTTCGACGACGATCCGCTCCCCGACGGGTTGTACGGGTTGGTCTCGCTCGACAGCGGCAACGCGGACCAGAACCCCCCGCGGTCCGACACGGTGTTCGACGACGTCGTGATCGTGAACGGCGATCCGGACGCGGACGGCGACGGCGTCTCCGACGCCGCCGAGGCGGAAGCGGGCTCTTCTCCGACCGCGGCCGACACCGACGGTGACTCGATCCTCGACCGACACGAGATCGGCATGTTCTCGGATCCGCTCGACACCGACGGCGACGGACTCGACGACTTCGAGGATCCCGACTCCGACGGGGACGGCATCCCGGACGCCCTCGAAGCCGGAGACGCCGACCCGAACACGCCGCCGGTCGACACGGACTGCGACGGCCTCGCCGACTACCGCGACCTGGACTCCGACGGCGACGGCACACCCGACGCGAACGAGGATCTCGACAACGACGGCCTCACCAACGCGCAGGAGATCATCCTCGGCACCGACTTCGCGGACCCCGATACGGACGGTGACGGCCTCGAAGACGGCGCGAAGTCGGTGCCGAGGATGATCTCCTG
>JAUHYN010000956.1 GCA_030426505.1 bacterium
GCCGCCCGACGACGCCGGCTTCACCGGAAGCCTGGACCCGTACGCCAACTCCGACCTGCAGCTCGTGGTGCGGCACAACCCCGGCGCTTCGCTCGCGCCGGTGTTCACGAGCTCGAACCAGTTCCAGAGATCCTTGGAGCTGGTGATCCCGCGCTTCAGCACTACCGTCTCGAAGCTCACGCGCCCGGGGCGCTGGTGCGGCCCGTAGTTGCGCCCGCCCTCCTTGATCTCGAAGGGCTCCATCGAGACCTCGAGCCCGCTGCACTCCGAGAACGCGCCCTTGCAGAGCGAGACCTTCCGGTCCTTGCCGCTCTTGTCGACCTTGTGCTCGACGAACTCGACGTCGAACCGGAACGTGTGGAACGGCACTTCACTCACACCGGCCCCCCTTCACGGATCGACATCGCCACCGTGATGCGCTCGACGGGCACCGCGGGCTGGAACGTCACGTTCGCGACGAGGCGCCCGTGATCGAGATCGTTCGACGTCATCGTCGTGCGATCGCACCGCACCTGGAACGCGTCGCGCTCTTGAAGCCCCTTCAGCGCGCCCTCGTCGAAGAGCGCGCGACCGACCGACTCCATCCGGGCCCGGACCTCGTCCCACAGGTCTTCGCCCGACGGCTCGAACACGAGGTCCTGCCCGACCGCGCGCGCGCTCCGCACCCAGACCGAGAAGAGGCGATTCACGCTCGCCGGGCGGTACGCGGGATCCAGCGACGTCGTGACGTCGGTGAGGAGCACGGGCCCGTCCGGTGCGTTGCCGAGGATCGACACGCGCTGTTCGAGTCCGAGGACACGGTTCGTCCCGCGGTCGGCGAGCGCGATCGGCCGCGGCCGCGTCCGCTGCGCGGCGGAGAGTTCGGGGTAGTAGCGACGCACGCCGTACACGTCCGAGAGCGACGCCGGCGCGTATGTCCCGCTCTCGAGCGCGTTGCGCGCGAGGAGGCCCACGAGCACACCGTCCGGCGGCTCGAGGCTCCCGGGCAGGAACGCCCCGTGCTCCGTCCCTACCCATGGGAAGACCAACTGCACGAACGCCGAACACACGCCGCGCGGTCGCGCGTCGAACGCGCCGGCTGCGATGAGCGGCTCCAGCAGGTCCGCCGCCATCGCCGAGTCCTCCGCGGGCAACGGCACCGCCGCGATCAGCTGGACGTCCTTGCGATAGCGGTCGAGGAAGTTCGCGACGCGCCCGACCTCACGCCCCCACTCCACGTAGCTGTCGACCTCGTGGCACATCGGTGCGCCCACGCGTGGCAGCGAGCGCTGAGCCGCGACCTCGAACGTAGTCTCGCCGCAGTCGATGAATCGATCCGATCGGACGACCTCGGGTTCCGGGAGCTCCCGGGGCTCGAGGACATCCCGGAACAGCTCCGGGAGATCGGGCAACGCGAGGAACGAGACCTCCTCGAGATCGATCAGGAACGCGGCGCCCGCGAACGTCGAGCGATCGTGCGGCGTGACGTCCGAGGCGTTGGGCAGTAGCTCGCGCGTCGCGCGGAGGCGTTCGTCGCGCGGGGCGTCGAGCGCGATCGGGTCGCCCGCGCGGACCACCCAACAACGCCGCCCACCCTGCGCGAAGAACGAACGCACCGCGGCGCCGAGGTAGCTCGCGATCGACGTCCCGCCATCGCGCTCCCACTCGAACACGCGATCGAACGCCTCCCAGCTGTCGATCGGCACCGGGATCTGGAACAGCGCTTCACGCTGCGCCGTCGAGACCGCGTCCGGCCCGCGCCCGTACGGGCCCGAAGCCAGACGCGCCTCGATCGACGCCGGGAGGGCGCCGGGGCGCCTCCGCACGAACCCCACGAAGCACGCGATGTCGGCGCGATCGACCGACGGCGGCGCCTCGGGGACGACGTATTCGAACCGCAGCACCATGACTCAGCGGTTGTACTCGAGCCCCTCGATCGAGAGCGTGAGTTCCTCCATCGCCACGTCGCCACCGCCCTTCGCGGCGAACGTCGGGCCCGTGTACTTCATCGGGATGCAGCCGCGGAGCGTCCAGGCCTGAACCCGGCTCCCCGCCTCGTCGTTCATCGTGACGACGACGTCGCGCTGCGCGTTGACGCTCTTGAGGCGCGCGGAAGAGATCCACGCCCAGAGGTCGTCCGACTTGACCACGCCTCGCTTGAGGGTGACGTCGCCGACCTTGTGGAGCCCCGGGATCTTGCGCACGTGCATCTCGGGGTCGTTGCCGCTGCGGTACTCCGAGACGGTGAGCTCGAACTCGAGCCCGGACACGTCGGAGAAGCCACCGAGCGGCGTCTCGGGGCCGTGCGGCCCCTTGAGATCCACGGTGAAGTTGTAATTGCCGAAGGGTGAAGTTCGTTCGGTCATCGATTATCTCCGTTCTCGAGGATCAGCCGCGCGCGTCGGCGGTCTTCTGTCCGATGCGGAAGATGACGAACTCCGCTGGCTTCAGGATCGCGAGTCCGTTCTCACAGACGAGGCGACCGTTATCGAGGTCGGACTGGGTCATCGTGCTGCGATCGCAGCGGACGAAGTAGGCCTCTTTCGGCTCCGTCCCCAGGAGCCTCCCGTTGCGCCACTCGTTGTAGAGGAAGTCACCGACCGACTCGCGCAAGCGCGCCCACAGCTGGTGGCCGTTCGGCTCGAACACCACCCACTGCGTCCCGCGATCGATCGAGTGTTCGATGTAGTTGAAGAACCGGCGGTCGCTCACGTACTTCCACTCGGGATCCGAACTGACGAGCCGCGCACCCCACAGCCGGAACCCGCGTCCCGCGAAGAACCTGAGCGCGTTGATGCCCTCCGGGTTCAGCACCTCCTGGTGCGCGAAGTTGATGTCACGCTCGAAAGAAAGCGCGCCGAGCACGACCTCGTTGGCCGGCGCCTTGTGGACCCCGCGCTGCGTGTCGTTGCGCGCGTAGATCCCGCAGATGTGCCCCGACGGCGGGACCATCAGAGTCCGCGGCGTCGACTCGTCGCCGACCCGGTAGTCCGGGTTGGAGACCTCGATCCACGGGTAGTAGAGCGCGGCGTACTTGGAGTCGATGCGCGCGCGGAGCTGACGTACCGCCGCGAGGTCGTAGTCCTTCGGCGTGTCGAGGACGGCGATGCGGTAGGCCCGGCGCTTCTCGACGTGCTTCAGCAGCTCTTGGTGAATCGCGGGCGTGTCGATCTTGTTCGCGCCCGAAGCCGGCGCCGCGACGATCGCGACGTCCTCCTGCGACTCCAGCCGCGCGAGCGCTGTGGCGTAGGCGGATGAAGTCGGCGCCGTGCCGTCGTCCCCGCCGCTGAGCGTGACCGCATGCCCTTCGGCGCCCGTCGAGTTGCCGAGGAGCGCGGCGCGGAGCTCGAAGGCGGTCGCTGCAGCGTCGACGTTCAGCCAATACGGGTTCTCGAGCTTCGCCGACGAGCGCGACGGCATCTCGGCCATCACGTGGCCGATGTATTGCGCGTGCTGCTTGCCGTACGCGAGGCCCTCGAAGCTCTGCGTGAACCCGTCGTTGGATTCGACGTACGCGTTGAGCGTGAGGAAGTAGGCGCCGCTCGGCTCTACGTCCTCCTTGTCGGCGGCCGGGACCGTGATCGGGTTGTCGGTGGCGTCCAACCAGACACCGCCCTGCTTCAGCCAGAACTTGGCGGTCGAGCCGTCCTTCCCGGTCACGGGGCCGTTCGGGAGCCCGAGCAGCGGGCGCGCCGGCGGGTTCGTATTGCCGGCCGCGAGATCCGTCGCCTCGAGCGTCGGCGCAGCGCCGGTAGCGTCGGTGACCAACACCAGCGCGTTC